>NZ_JBHWFF010000001.1:0-12007 GCF_042733785.1 Streptomyces sp. NPDC059695
GCGGCCGCCGCCCGCGCCCCCCCCCCGCGCGCGGGCCCCCCCCCGGCCGGGGGGGGGGGGGCGGGGGGGGCGGGGGGGGCCCCCCCCCCCCCCCCCCCGCCGCTCACGCGCGATGACCCGTCAGGCGTCCCCCGGCTCCCGGGCCAGGTCCGCGAAGGTGCCCGCGGGCGGGGCGCCCCGCCGTCACTTGCGGCCGACGCCCGCGTACATCGCGACGTCGGGCGTCGGCTGCTCGGGGCGCCAGGCGGAGCAGGACACCACGCCGGGTTCGAGGAGTTCCAGGCCGTCGAAGTAGCGGGCCACGGCGGCCGGGGTCCGCTGCGTGAGCTTCGGAGTGCCGTGCTCGTTCCAGAACGCCACCGCCGCGTCGACGTCCGGCATGTCGGGGTGCGTGACGGTGTGGGACAGGACGAGGTGGCTGCCGGGGGCGAGCGCGTCCATGAGCCTTCGGACGATCGCGTACGACTCCTCGTCGTCCTCGACGAAGATGACGACTCCGAGCAGCATCAGCGCGACCGGCTGCGAGAGGTCGAGCGTCTTCTCCGCGGCCGTCAGGATCGTGTCGACGTCCCGCAGGTCGGCGTCCAGGTAGTCGGTGCGGCCCTCCGGCGTCCCGACCAGCAGGGCACGGGCGTGCGCGAGGACGAGCGGGTCGTTGTCCACGTACACGACCCGCGCGTCGGGGGCGACGCGCTGGGCGACCTCGTGGGTGTTGTCGGCGCTCGGCAACCCCGTACCGACGTCCAGGAACTGCCGGATCCCCTCCTGCTCCGCCAGGTACCGCACCGCCCGCCCCAGGAACAGCCGGTCCGCCTTCGCGTAGTCACCGATTCCGGGATGCAACGCCCGGATCTGGTCGCCCGCCTCCCGGTCGACCGGGTAGTTGTCCTTGCCTCCGGTCCAGTAGTTCCAGATCCGGGCGGTGTGCGGGCGGGAGGTGTCGATGCGCGATTCGATGTCGGTCACGGCCTCAACGTAACCCAGTGCACCCACAACTCCCCTTTTTCCGCGGCTCTTTGTCTCCGATGGTCACGTAGCCTTGGCTTTGTCTCCCCTCCCCGCCCGAACCGCCGTGGCTCCCCTCCGT
Source organism: Streptomyces sp. NPDC059695 (assembly GCF_042733785.1). Taxonomy (NCBI): domain Bacteria; kingdom Bacillati; phylum Actinomycetota; class Actinomycetes; order Kitasatosporales; family Streptomycetaceae; genus Streptomyces; species Streptomyces sp. NPDC059695. The sequence goes on from NZ_JBHWFF010000001.1 coordinate 1,088, forward strand.
TGGCCCGACCGGGTCCTCCGTGCCCTCACCGGCCGGTGTCGTCCGCCGGGGCGGCCACCGCCGCCGTGAGGATCGGTGCATGGGCGTCGTCCTGCCGGTTCTCTTCGCACTGTTCGCCGCGTTCAGCAACGCCTGGGCCACGGTGCTCCAGCGGCGTGCGGCGCTCACCGTCCCGCAGTCCGACTCCTTCCGGCCCGGACTGATCCTCGACCTGTTGCACCGCCCGGTGTGGGTGGCCGGGATCCTCGCCGTCATCGCCGCCGGTGTCGGGCAGGCGGCGGCGCTCGCGACCGGGCCGCTCGCGCTGGTGCAGCCCCTCTTCGTACTGGAGCTTCCCCTCGCCCTGCTGATCGCCTCCCTCCTGACGCGCGAACGGCTCCCCGCCCGGCTCTGGGCGGCCGTGGGCGCGGTCGTGGCCGGGCTCGGGGTGGCGCTCGCGGCGGCCTCGCCCACCGGCAACCGCACGCACGTGGAACTGGACCACTGGGTGCCGGTCCTGGTGGCCTGCGGCATCGCCGTCGCGGCCCTCACCGCCGTCGGACTGCGCAGACCGGCGGGGCGCGCGCGGGCGGCCTGTCTCGGGGCCGCGACGGCGATCTGTTACGCGCTCACCGCCGCGCTCATGAAGACGTCCATGCACATCCTCGGCGACGCGGGCATCGGCGGCTTTCTGACGGCCTGGCAGACCTACGCGTTCTGCGCGGCGGGGATCGCCGCCCTCCTCCTGCTCGAACACGCCATGCAGGGCGGCCCCCTCGTCGCCTCCCAGCCCGCCCTGACCCTGGGCGACGCCACCGTGAGCCTGGCGCTCGGCGTCCTGCTGTACGAGGAACACCTGCGGGCGGGCTGGTGGCTGCTGCCCCAGCTGGCGGGCGTCGCGCTGATCGTGCTCGGGGTCTTCGCGCTCGCCCGCGGCGGCGCGCGCACGGCCTGACCCGCCGCCCCGGGATCCGGCCGCTCAGCCCCTGCCGGCGTCGTCTCCGTCGCGTACCGCCGAGAGCGGCGCGGCGATGTCCTCCAGCGAGCGGCGCTCCGCGTTCACCGCCAGGAAGGCCGCCACGATCCCCGCCGCGCACATCAGCGCGGCGCCGATCCGGAACGCCAGCGCCGTGTCCCCGACGACACCCGACTCGGTGAGCTCGGCGAAGACCAGCGGGCCGGTGATGCCGCCGGCCGCCGTCCCCAGCGCGTAGAAGAAGGCGATGGCCATGGCGCGGGTCTCCATGGGGAAGATCTCGGAGACGGTCAGATAGGCGCTGGAGGCGCCCGCGGAGGCGAAGAACAGCACGACGCACCAGCAGGCCGTCAGTGTCGTCGCCGACAGCGAGCCGCGGTCGAAGAGCCAGGCCGTGCCGAAGAGCAGCAGGCCCGACAGCAGGTACGTGCCCGAGATCATGATCCGGCGGCCGACGGTGTCGAAGAGGCGGCCGAGCAGCAGCGGCCCCAGGAAGTTGCCCGCGGCGATCACGGCGAAGTAGTAGCCGGTGCTGCCGGTGGGGACGTCGAAGAAGGTGATGAGGATGGTGCCGAAGCCGAAGGTGATCGCGTTGTAGAGGAACGCCTGCCCGATGAAGAGCGCGAGCCCGAGGACGGCGCGGCGCGGATAGCGGCCGAAGACGGTCTTCGCGATCGTGCCGAAGCCGATGCTCCTGCGCTGGTGGACCGTGATCTCGCCGGCCGGCGGCGGTAGCTTCGCGCCCTTCTCCGCCTCGATCTCCCGCTCCACGGACGTGACCAGTTCCTCGGCCGCCTCGCCGTGCCCGTGGATGAACTGCCAGCGTGGACTCTCCGGTACGTGCCGGCGCACCAGCAGGATGACCAGGCCGAGGACGACGCCGAGGGCGAAGCTGAGCCGCCAGCCCACGTCCTGCGGGAAGATGTCGGTGTCCAGCAGGACGATCGACAGCAGGGCTCCGCCGATGGCGCCCAGCCAGTAGCTGCCGTTGATGATCAGGTCGACCCGGCCCCGGTAGAGGGACGGGATCAGCTCGTCGATCGCGGAGTTGATGGCCGCGTACTCGCCGCCGATGCCGAAGCCGGTGAGGAAGCGGAAGAGGAAGAACCACCACGCTTCGAAGGACAGGGCCGTCATGGCGGTGGCGCCCAGATAGACGGCCAGGGTGATCATGAAGAGCTTCTTGCGGCCGTAGCGGTCGGTCAGCCATCCGAAGAACAGGGCTCCCGAGCAGGCCCCCGCCACGTACAGGGCGGCGGCGACGCCCGTCACCTGGGCCGCGGTGATGTCGAGGCCGCTGCCGTCCTCGGCGAGTCGGCCGGCGATGTTGCCGACGATGGTGACTTCGAGTCCGTCGAGGATCCATACGGTGCCGAGGCCGATGACGATCATCCAGTGCCAGCGGGACCAGGGAAGCCGGTCGAGCCGGGCCGGTACGGCGGTGGTGACCGTGCCGGTCACGGCTCCGGTGGAAGGGGGCGGCGCGCCCATGGTTCTCCTCTCGTCGCCGGTGCGGGTGCTCCGCACGCGGGCGGTCATCCGTCGGCGCGGACGGTCCGGCGGGGGGCCCAGCGGTCGCGGAGGGTGAGGCGGCGGCGTCGGTCGTGGTTCTCGCGGACCCGCCGGTCCAGCTCCTCCATCAGGCGGCGGCCCCGGTGTTCGGGGTCGAGTTCGTCGAGGATCCGGTCGACCTCGGCGAGCAGCGCCCCGTACAGCTGCCAGCGGCCGGGGTCGGCGAGGGCGAGGGCGAGGAGCCGGTCGGCGGCGGCGTCACGGCAGGCCCTGGCCGCCCGCAGGTCTCCCGCGAGCCGGGTCTCCGCGGCCTCGGCGCCCTCGCTGCCCCGGGCGGTGACGAGGACGGCGAAGCTGACCAGGGCGTCGGCGGTGTACTGGGCGGTCTCGCGGAGTGCGAGGGCGGCACGCTCGGGCAGCAGTTGGTCCCCGTCGCGGTGTTTCGCCAGGTCGGTGAGGGTGCGGGCGAGGACCCGCAGGACGACGGCGCAGATCTCCAGGGTGTCGAGGCCGGTGCGCAGCACCACCCGGTGGAGGAGGCCCTCCTTCACGCGGGGGTTGAGCCGCAGGCTGTCCTCGGCGGTGCGCAGGGCACCGTCGACGTCGGCGACGTCGTTGTCGAGGCGGCGGGCCTCGTGGAGCCGGGCCGCGGCCTCCTCGACCGGGGGCGAGCCGGTGAACTCGTCCGCCACGTCGAGGAGCAGCAGGCGCATCCGCCGGGCGAGGTCCTCGATGGAGTCGCCGGCGGTGTCCACCCAGACGGGCGGGGCGAGGAGCAGGTTGAACAGCATGCCGACGACGGCACCGATCAGGGTCTCCAGGACGCGGTCCCAGGCGGTGTCGGAGACCTGGGTGACGCCGAGGACGAGCATCGCGCTGATGGCGACCTCGGGGATGAACTCCTCGACGCGGACGATCCGGCCGACGAGCAGCGAGGCGAGGATGACGAGGGCGAGGCTCCACCAGGAGAGGCCGACGACGACGCTGAACGCGATGGCGATGAGGACGCCGACGACGACCGAGTTCACCCGGCGGAGGCTGGTCGTGAGGGTGGAGTAGAGCGTGACCTGGACGACGAGGAGCGCGGTGAGGGGTGCGGTGAGCGGCACCGGTTCGCTGCTGAGCCGGAGGGCGACGACGTAGCTGAGGGTGGCCGCCGCCGTGGACCGTACGGTCTGGACGGCGAAGGGGTCGCGGCGGAGGCGCGCGAGTCGCCCGTCGCGCGCGAACAGTCCGTCGTCCCGGTCGTGCCGTCCTCGGCCGCGTGCCACGCCCCACCTCGTCCCGTCGCCGCCCCGAAGGGGTCGTCTGGACGACCGCCTGCCCGGACTCCGCCGGGGTCATGCCCGGATGCGGCCGGGCGGACCAGGGATACCCCCCGCTTCGGGGGAACGCGGCACCCGTCGGCGGCGGGCCGTCGTCGAGCGGGCCCCGGGCGCGGGGCGTCAGGTCTTCGCCCGCGCCGCGATGCCGTCGAGGACCCGGTCGAGGCCCCAGGCGTACTGCTCGTCGGACACGAACCGCGCGATCGTGTCGGCCGCGGCGGCCGTACGGGGGTGGCGGTCGGCGGGCACGGCGCGGAGCTGCTCCCGGCGCGCCGCGACGCGCTCGGTGACCGGCGGGGGCGGCAGGGGCGCGGGGAGTTCGGCGGCTTCCAGGGCGATCGCGCCGAGGACCTGGACGATCAGCAGGTACGAGGCGCGCGCGGCGTCCGCGGGTCCGAGACCGGCGTCGGCGAGGACCGTGAGGAGGGCTTCGCCGAGTGCGAGCGCGTGAGGGCCGTCCATCGGGCCGGAGAGCATCAGGTGGACCGAGCCGGGGTGGGCGAGCAGACGGTGCCGCAGGTCGTCGGCGAGGGTGTGGACGCGGTCCCGCCAGGGCGTGGCCCGCGTGGTGAGGGCGTCGAGGTCCGTCCGGCCGAGGAGGTGCTCGACGACCGCGCCCACCACTGCGGCACGGTCGGGGAAGTACGTGTAGACGGCGTTCGGCGCGAGGCCCAGTTCGGCGGCGATCCCCCGGATGCTCACCGCGTCGGCGCCACGGGCGGCGAGCAGCCGCATGGCCGCCGCGACCACCTCGTCCTCGGCGACCGCCCGCTTGCGGCCCCGCTTCGCCGACGGCGTGTCCTGTGTCATCCGTACGCCTCCTCGCGTGTCCTGATCTCCGTGAGCCTCGACGACGAACGCTGACCGTGAACGTTGACGATCTATTTTTGCACGGCGTACATTAATTGCACAGCGTACAGAAACTCTCTCCGCGAGGTCGACGCATGAAGCACACCACCGCCCCCCGTCACGTGATCTTCGGCTCCGGTGCCGTCGGTACGGCCGTCGCCGAGGCGCTCGTCCGCCGGGGGGAGTCGGTCCGGATCGTGAACCGGTCCGGCCGCGCGGACGTCCCCGACGGTGTCGAGATCGCGGCCGGCGACGCGGCCGATCCCGCGTTCACCACCGCCGTCGCGGCCGGCGCGGCCGTCGTCTACCAGGCGCTCAACCCGCCGTACCACCGCTGGCAGCAGGAGTTCCCCGCCCTCCAGGCCGGTGTGCTCGCCGCGGCCGAGGCGGCCGGTGCCCGCATGGTCTCGATGGACAACGTCTACTGCTACGGGCCGCCCGGGGGCCGCCCGTTCACCGAGGACACCCCCGACGCCGCCACCACCCGCAAGGGCCGTCTGCGCGGTGCGATGGCGCGGGACCTGCTCGCCGCGCACGAGGCCGGGCGCGTGGAGGTGGTGATCGGCCGGGCCTCCGACTACTTCGGTCCGCGCGGCGGAGCCCAGTCCAACCTCGGCGACCTCGTCTTCCCCGCCCTCCTCGCCGGGCGGACCGCGACCGTGCTCGGCGACCCGGACCAGCCCCACACGTACAGCTTCCTCCCCGACATCGGGGAGGCCCTGGCCCTCCTGGGCCGCCACCCCGACGCGGCGGGCCGCGTCTGGCACCTCCCCAACGACCCCGGCACCCGCACCACCCGGGCCCTCGTCGACCTCGCCCACCGCGCCACCGGCCGCCCCGGCAGCGCCCGTCTGCGCCGCATGCCGACCGTGGCGCTCTACGCCCTGGGGGCCGTGAACCGCACCGTGCGCGAGCTCATCGAGATGCGGTACGAGTTCGCCGAGCCGTTCGTCGTCGACTCCACCCGCATCCGGGACGAGCTGGGGGCCGCCGCCACCCCGCTGGAGGAGGCACTCGAACGGACGGCGGCGGCCTACCGGGCCCTCGGGAAGTGAGCCGCCGGGGAGCCTCGGGAAGCGCCGCCGCCCGGCGATCGTGCCCCGGGCGGCGGGCGCGGCGCAGCACCGGGCCGGGGCCGGCCCGGCGCCCCCGCCGGACGCGCCCCGGGACGACCCAGGCCGGCTGCGGAGCGTCACGCCCCGGGTAGCGGCCTTCGCCGAGGAGGCGGAGGGTGGGGGGTGCGACGACGAAAGGCAGACCGATGACCGAGAGCCGACCTGGGACGACGACCGACTCCGGAGCCCCGGTGGAGAGCGACGAGCACTCGCTCACCGTGGGAGCGGGCGGTCCGATCCTGCTCCAGGACGCCTACCTGATCGAGCAGATGGCGCAGTTCAACCGGGAGCGGATCCCCGAACGCCAGCCGCACGCCAAGGGCAGCGGCGCCTTCGGCCGCTTCGAGGTCACCCACGACGTCAGCCGCTACACCAGGGCCGCGCTGTTCCAGCCGGGCACGCGCACCGAGCTGGTCGCCCGCTTCTCCACGGTGGCCGGGGAGCGCGGCAGCCCGGACACGTGGCGGGACCCGCGCGGTTTCGCGGTGAAGTTCTACACGTCCGAGGGCAACTACGACATGGTCGGCAACAACACGCCGGTCTTCTTCGTGAAGGACCCGATGAAGTTCCAGCACTTCATCCGGTCCCAGAAGCGCCGCGCCGACAGCAACCTGCGCGACCACGACATGCAGTGGGACTTCTGGACGCTGTCCCCGGAGTCCGCGCACCAGGTGACCTGGCTGATGGGCGACCGGGGCATCCCCCGGACCTGGCGCCACATGAACGGCTACACCTCGCACACGTACATGTGGATCAACGCGTCCGGCGAGCGCTTCTGGGTGAAGTACCACTTCAAGACCGACCAGGGCGTCGAATTCCTCTCCCAGGACGAGGCCGACCGGACGGCGGGGAAGGACGCGGACTTCCACATGCGGGACCTGTTCGAGCACGTCCGGGACGGGGACTTCCCGTCGTGGACGCTGCACGTCCAGGTGATGCCGTACGAGGACGCGGCCGGGTACCGGTTCAACCCGTTCGACCTCACCAAGGTCTGGCCGCACGGGGACTACCCGCTCCTCCCGGTCGGCCGGATGACGCTGGACCGCAACCCGACCGACAACCACGCCGAGATCGAGCAGGCGGCCTTCCAGCCGAACAACTTCGTCCCCGGGATCGGGCCGAGCCCCGACCGGATGCTGCTGGCCCGGCTGTTCTCGTACGCGGACGCCCACCGGGCCCGCATCGGCGTCAACTACCAGCAGCTTCCGGTGAACGCGCCCGTCGTCGACGTCCACACGTACTCGAAGGACGGGGCGATGGCCTACCGCAGGACCTCCGACCCGGTCTACGCGCCGAACTCCAAGGGCGGACCGGCGGCCGACACCGAGCGGTACGGCACGCCTCCCGGCTGGGCGGCCGACGGGGAGATCACCCGGGCGGCCTACGTCTCGCACCCGGAGGACGACGACTGGGGGCAGGCCGGCACGCTCGTGCGCGAGGTTCTGGACGACGCGGCCCGCGACCGGCTCGTGGACAACGTGGTCGGACACCTCCTCGACGGCGTGACCGAGCCCGTCCTGGAGCGCGCCTTCACGTACTGGACGAACATCGACGCGACCCTCGGCAAACGCATCACCGAGGGCGTCCGCACCCGGCAGTCCGCGTAGGAACCGGGATGTCGCGGATGCCGTCCGACGGCCTCGCCCTCGCGCCGCGCGCGGCCATCCGGGCGGCGGCGTGAGCGCCCGTGCCGAAGGCGACGGAGCGGACGCCGGCCGTTACGGCCGGGACGTGTTCCGGCCCGAACAGCCCGGTGAGGCCGAGCGGATCGACCTCGGGGCGCTCGCCTACGACGACCTCACCCTGTTCCGGCTGCGGTCCCTCGGCGCGGGACCCGGGTGGCACTGCCTGGACGTCGGGGCCGGTACGGGTACGGTGTCGCGGCGCCTGTTGCGCGAGGCGGGGGTGGCGGGCGTGCTGGCCGTCGACCGTGACGTGCGGTTCCTCGCCGAACACCCCGTACCGGGGCTCGACGTCCTCCAGGCCGACATCACCGGGCCCGCCTTCGCGCCCGGCCGGTTCGATCTGGTGCACGCGCGGTTCGTGCTCATTCACCTGCCGGAGCCCGGGCGGATGGTGTCGGCACTGGCCGGGCTGGTCGCGCCGGGCGGGGTGCTGGTCCTCAGCGACGCGGTCGACCTCACCAGCGACCGTACCGCTGACCCCGCCCCTGCCTCGGACGGCGGGGCCACGGCCGACACGCCCTACGCCGCGGCGATGCGCGCCATGTGGCAGGGACTGCGCGGCTCCATCGGCACTGACGTGTCCTGGGTCCCGTCGTATCCGCAACTGCTGCGCGGGGCCGGGCTGACGGCGGTCGGCGCGGAGATGTACGCACCGCCGCTCCTGCGCGGCAGCCCGATCAGCCGCTTCTGGGCCGACACGTGGGAGCGGAGCCGGGCCTCGATGGTGGCCACCGGGCTGATCGACGGCGCCGGGATCGACGCGGCGGTGCGCTACCTGGACTCGGACGCGTGCGCGGCCCTGTCCGCGGGGATGCTCACCGCGTGGGGCCGCAGACCGGGCACCCCGGGGGCGACGGCACGCTGACAGCCGCTCCCCGTCGCCCGGGGACACCGGGGCGCCCCGGCCGGAGGCCGGGCTCCGGCCGGGGCGCGGGTGTCGTCAGACGCTCCAGATCTCCTTCATCGTGTCCACTTCGCCCTGGGCGTTCAGCGTGACCTCGTAGACGTTGTTGTAGCAGCCGAAGGGCGCCTCGACCTTGGGGTAGTCGTCGGTGGGAGCGCCGATCTCCTGGGCGTGGCAGCGGTCGATGTGCAGCGCCAGCTGCTCGTGGTCGACCTGCTTCGTCTGGCCGGGGCCGGTGGCCAGGTACGCCTTGACGGTCTTGGGGAGCACGTAGTGCTTGGTGGGGTCGTTCTGGTCGGCGCCGTAGATCCAGTCGTTCGGCGTGCAGTGCGGCTTGGCCTCCGCGGCCTCGAAGCCGCCCGAGTCGCGCATCAGCTGGATCTTCAGCTTCAGGAGACCCGCGGGCAGGACCGGCGGCTTGCCGCAGTCCCCGCCCTTTCCGTCGCCGTCGACGTCATCGGCCGGGTCGCCGCTTCCGGCCTCGCCGGAGCCGGAGGTCTCGGAGGCCGTGGCCGACGGCGCGGCGCTGCTGCCGGAGCCTCCGGTGAGACCGTCGGCGCTGGGGTCCTCCGGGCCGCAGGCGGCGACTCCGCCAAGGGTGGCGAGAAGCGCGATCGCGCTGAAGGCACGGCGAGTTGAGATCATTCTTCCATTCCCCCGAATGAGAGTGCTCGGTGTGACGTGATCATGATTGATCGACGGGGCTTTCTACACCACGACGTCGTCGATGTGCCAATCGACGTGACGCGGGGCGATCCGCGCTCGTGCATCCACAAGGGCCTCACGGGGCGAAGGAGTGGTGCAAGCCAAACCGCCCGACAGAACTGCCAGGAGACAGCTGTGGCGATCACCGTGAAGCGGGACATCCTCGTCGGACTCCCTCTCGGCGACCTGGTCGCCTACCTGGAGGACTTCTCACGAACCGAGGAATGGGATCCCGGTACGGTCAGGTGCGTGCGGGTCGGCGAGGGGCCGGTGCGCGAGGGCGCGGAGTGGCGGAACACCTCGCGCTTCCGGGGCCGCACCAGCGAACTGCTCTACCGGCTCGAGTCCCGCGAGCCGGGACGCCTGGTGTTCGTCGGCGAGAACAGGACCGTCAGGGCCACCGACGACATGACCTTCACGGCGCGGTCGCCCACGACCACCGTCGTCACCTACACGGCCTCGTTCCGGTTCAAGGGGCTCGCTCGTCTGGCCGCGCCCTTCCTCCGGTCCGAGTTCGAGCGGCTGGGGGACGACGTGGCCGAACGGCTGCCCACCGCGGCCGGGCGCCGGCGCGGTTAGGCGCCGCGCACGAGGAATACCTCGTCGACGAAGCACCAGGCCCAGTCCTCGTCGGAGGCGAGCGAGCGGACCACCGGATGTCCGCTGAGGACGTGGTGGTCGTACGCGTGCCTGCCTCGCGAACTGTCACAGCACCCGACGTGCCCGCAGGTCGCGCACCGGCGCAGCCGCACCCAGGTCCAGCCTCGCGCCTCGCACGCCGAGCAGACCGCCGGCCCGCCGGGCAGCGGCGCGCCCGGGCCCGCCAGGAGGTCCAGGTGCGCGCAGGCACGCCCCCGCGGCCGACCGCCGTCGGGTGCCACCACCCATCCCGCGTCATCGGCCATCCGCGCACCTCTCCCTCGCCCGGCCGTCTCCGCTCCCCGGACGAGAGCGTCCGTACCTCATGCCTTCGGCGCGAGGGGTACGGACGGATGCACCCCTCGGGGGTGTCGTGCCGATCCGGCCTGATCGACGAGACACTCCCTAGCCTTCCGGCGGTCCGCAGAGGGTCTCGCGCAGCAGGGCCGCTTCGTGGTCGAGGTGGTGCAGCAGGGCCTGCAGGGCCGGGGTCCGGGTGCGGTGCGCCGCCTCGGTGGTGCCCACCGTGCGCCCCACCGAGGGGAGTTCGACCGGCAGCGCGGCGAGGTGCTCGTCGGCGCGCAGGACCAGTTCGGGAAGCAGCGCGACCATGTCCGTCTGCAGCAGCAGGGCCCGCATGGTCAGGATCGACGTGCACTCGACCCGGTCCGCGGGCAGGGCGAGGCCCCGGTCCGCGAAGAGGGCGCCGAGCTCCTGGCGCAGGGCGGTCTGTTCGACGGGGAGGATCCACGGGAAGTCGAGGGTGTCCGTGAGGGTGACGTCGGAGGCCTCCAGGAGGGGGTGTCCCGACCGGACGGCGAGCCGGATGCGCTCCCGGTACAGCCGCCGCTGGCGCAGCCCGTCGCCTTCCCTGGGGGCGGGACCCACCCGGCCGACGATGACGTCCAGCTCGCCTGCCAGCAGGGCCGGATGGAGGACGTCCGGCGTCCCCTCCCGCACGACGACGGTGACCCGGGGCCGTTCCCGCTTGAGCTGGGCGACGGCACGGGGCAGCAGCACGTTGGTGCCGGCGAGGAGCGCGCCGACGGTCACCGTTCCCTCCCGGCCCTGACGCAGCCCGGTGAGGTGTTCCCCGGCGCGTCGCATCTCGGCGATCACGGCGCGGGCGTGTTCGGCGAGTGCCTCCCCGTAGAGCGTGGGGCGCGTGCCGAGGAGGTAGACGGAGGCAAGAAGGGGGGGGGCGGAGGACACACCCGTACGCGCGGGGTGC
>NZ_JBHWFF010000001.1:12017-48849 GCF_042733785.1 Streptomyces sp. NPDC059695
TGGGGGGCCGCCGGGGCGCCCAACGGGCCCTCCGGCGGGGGGGGGTGGGCGGGCGCGCCCCCCCCCTCGGCGGGGCCCCCCCCGGCCCGGCCCCCCCCCCACGAAGAGCGGGAGGTCGGCGATGCCCTCCAGTTCGCGGAGGGTGCGGGTGGCCGCGGGCTGGGTGAGGTGGAGCGTCTCGGCCGCCCGCCCGACGCTGCCGTGGTCCACGATCGCGACCAGGAGGGTGAGGTGCCGGAACTTCAGCCGGCCGTCCAGGAGATCCATCGCCCGGGGGTCCTTCCGTGTCCGTGTGCGGAGCACTGGATGTCTCCATACCCGATTCGGTATGGGTCCAGCGCTTTTTGGCATTGGTTCGGTATGGCTCGGTGGGCGCATGATACCGGCACACGCCGGGGCCCGTTCCGAAGCCCCGGCCTGGCGACGGAGGTCTGCAAGGTGCGCTCACCTGTGCGGCATTACGTGGGGGGCGGGTTCGACGCGTCGGGCGTCCCGTTCCCGCTCTTCGATCCGGCCCGCGGGGTCGTCGTCGGCGAAGTGCCTTCGGCGTCCCGGGAGTTGGTCGACCGCGCGGTGGGCGCGGCGCGGGAGGCGCTGCGCGGCCCGTGGGCGGCCTGGAGTGCGGCGGACCGTTCGCGGCTGCTGCACCGGGTCGCGGACGGCATCGAGGGACGATTCGAGGAGTTCGTGGACGCCGAGTGCGCGGACACGGGCAAGCCCCGTGAGCTCGCCGCGACGGTCGACATCCCCCGGGCGATCGCCAACTTCCGGTCGTACGCGGACCTTCTGGCCGGTCGCGGCGAGCGGTCCTGGCACACGCCCACTCCGGACGGCCGTGGCGCGCTGAACTACACGGTGCGCAAGCCGCTGGGCGTGGTCGCGGTGATCTCGCCGTGGAACCTGCCGCTGCTGCTGCTCACCTGGAAGGTGGCGCCCGCTCTCGCCACGGGGAACACCGTGGTCGCCAAGCCCTCCGAGCTGACCCCGGGCACGGCGTGCCTGCTGGCGGAGGTGATGGCGGAGGCCGACGTGCCGGCCGGCGTCTTCAACGTCGTCCACGGCGGCGGTGCGGACGCCGCGGGCCAGTGGCTCACCGAGCACCCCGGGGTGGACGCCGTCGCGTTCACCGGGGAGTCCCGCACCGGATCGACGATCATGCGGGCCGCCGCCGCGCGGCTGGCCCCCGTCTCGTTCGAGCTGGGCGGCAAGAACGCCGGACTCGTCTTCGCCGACGCCGATCTGGAGCAGGCCGTGGCGGGCACGCTCCGCTCGTCCTTCACCCACAGCGGGCAGGTGTGCCTGTGCACCGAGCGGGTGTACGTGGAGCGGCCGGTGTTCGAGGCGTTCGCCGAGGCGCTGGCCGCCGGCGCGCGGGCGCTGACCGGCTACGGCCCGATGGTCTCGGCCGCGCACCGTGACAAGGTCCTGGGCTATCTCGGCAAGGCCGGGGCCGACGGCGAGGTGCTCGCGGGAGGGGGCGCGCCGCGGTTCTCCGACGACCGGGACGGCGGCTTCTGGGTGGAGCCGACCGTGCTCTCGGGGCTTCCGGAGGACCACCCGGTGGTGCGGGAGGAGATCTTCGGGCCCGTCGTCCACCTGGCGCCGTTCGACACCGAGGAGGAGGCGCTGGCGTACGCGAACGCCGGGCCGTACGGGCTCGCCGCCACCGTGTGGACGGGTGACGTCGGCCGGGCGCACCGTGTGGCGCCCGCCCTCGACGTGGGGATCGCCTGGGTCAACACGTGGAACCTGCGCGACCTCCGCACCCCCTTCGGAGGTGTGAAGGCCTCCGGCATCGGCCGTGAGGGCGGCGATCACTCCCTGGACTTCTTCTCCGAGCCGATGAATGTGTGCGTGAAGCTGTGAGCACGGTGGACGAAGCGGTGGCGAGGGCCGCCGAGCGCCTGGACACGGCGCACCTGACGGGCGTTCCCTGTGAGCCCGTCCGCGATCTGCTGCCCCCGGGGGACCTGGAGGCCGCGTACGCCGTCCAGAGTCTCCTCGGCGAGCGCCGGACCGCTCAGGGGCGCCGGGTCACGGGCTGGAAGATCGGTCTGACGTCGGCGGCCGTGCAGGCCCAGCTCGGGGTCGACCGACCGGACTTCGGCCGTCTGACGGACGACACGGCCGTGCCCGACGGCGCGGAGATCCCCTGGGGCACGGTGCTCCAGGCGCGGGCCGAGGCGGAGGTCGCCCTGGTCCTGGAGCACGACCTCACGCACGAGCGGCACACCGTGGCCGACGTGATCCGGGCGACCGCCTTCGCACTGCCCGCCGTGGAGGTGGTGGGAAGCCGGATCCGTGACTGGGACATCTCGGCCGTGGACACGATCGCCGACAACGCCTCCAGCGGCGCGTACGTCCTGGGCACCCGCCCCGTACCGCTGCGGGAGCTCGACCTGCGGACCGTCGGCATGGTCCTGGAGCGGCGCGGTGAGCCCGTGTCCACCGGTGCCGGCGCCGCCTGTCTGGGCAATCCGCTGCACGCCGCCGTGTGGCTGGCCGACACGCTCGCCCGGCTCGGCCGCCCGCTGCGTGCCGGGGACACCGTGCTCACCGGCGCGCTCGGCCCCATGGTCACGGTCGAACCCGGTGACGTGCTCGAAGCCCGTATCGACGGCCTCGGTTCGGTGCGCGCGGCCTTCGGCCGCACCGGAGCGGAGGGAGACACCCGATGAACATCACGGAACTGGCCGGGGCGCTCGACTCGGCGGCGCGCGAGGGCCGTCCGCTGCCCGGCGGCGGCAGCGGCCTGAAGGACACCGGGGAGGCGTACGCCGTCCAGGAGGCCCTGGTCGCCCGGCGGCTGGCCCGCGGCGAGCGGCTGACCGGGTTCAAGCTCGGCTTCACCAGCGTGGCCAAGATGCGGCAGATGGGCGTGTCCGACCTGATCCACGGGCGGCTGACGGACCGGATGGAGATTCCCGACGGGGGACGGTTCGACGTCTCGGGCCTCATCCACCCGCGGGTCGAGCCCGAGGTGGCGTTCCTGCTCGGCGACACCCTGCGCCCCGGAGCCGACCCCATGGCGGCGGTCGCCGCCGTGGCCCCGGCGCTGGAGGTCATCGACTCCCGCTACGACGGCTTCCGGTTCTCGCTCCCCGAGGTGATCGCCGACAACACCTCCGCCGCGGGATACGCCGTGGGGCCCTGGAGCGCCCCGGGCGAGCTCGGCGACCGCGGTGTCCTGCTGGAGCTCGACGGGCGCCTGGCCGAGGCCGGTTCGACCGCGGCGATCCTCGGGCACCCGCTGCGGGCCCTCGCGGCCGCGGCCCGGCTGGCCGGTGAGCTGGAACCGGGCACGGTGATCCTGGCCGGTGCGGCGACAGCCGCCGTGCCGCTGCCGCCCGGGACGCATGTCCGGGCCACGGTCGCCGGCCTCGGCAGCGTCCGGTTCACCACCGGGGAGGACGCGTGATCGTGCCCGGCGCGGCCCCGCCCCGCGGCCGCTTCCCGCACTTCCGGCGCGCGGGCGACCTGGTCTTCGTCTCCGGTACGAGCTCCCGCCGCCCCGACGGCACCTTCGCCGGCGCGAGCGCCGACGCGATGGGCGTGACGGACCTCGACATCCGTGCCCAGACCCGTGCCGTGCTCGACAACATGGCGCGTGTGCTGGCCGCTGCGGGCGGCGGGCTGGAGGACCTGGTCTCCGTCACCACGTACCTGGTCGGCATGAACGACTTCGGCGGCTACAACGAGGTCTACGGCGCGTACTTCGACGAGAGCGGGCCGGCCCGCACCACCGTCGCCGTCCACCAGCTCCCCCACCCGCACCTGCTGATCGAGATCAGCGGCGTCGCCCACATCCCGCAGCACTCCCCCGAGTCCCCCTCCCGAAGCGAGGAACCGCGCCCGTGACCATGAGACCGTTCAACCTCCAGTCCTGGATCGAGGAGCACCGCCACCTGCTCAGGCCGCCGGTCGGGAACGTCCAGATCTGGCAGGACGCCGACCTGATGGTGACGGTCGTGGGCGGCCCGAACCGCCGCACCGACTTCCACGACGACCCGATCGAGGAGTTCTTCTACCAGCTCAAGGGCGACATGGTGCTCCGCGTCATGGACGAGGAGGGGAGCCCGCCGCGCGACATCCACATCCGTGAGGGGGACGTCTTCCTCCTCCCGCCGCACGTGCGGCACTCCCCGCAGCGGCCGGAGGAGGACAGCGTCGGCCTGGTCGTCGAGTTCGCCAGGCCGCGGGGGCAGCGCGACGCCTTCGAGTGGTACTGCACCGAGTGCCACCACCTGGTGCACCGCAGCGAGGTGCAGCTGACCTCGATCGTCGACGACCTCCCGCCGGTGTTCGAGTCCTTCTACGGCGACGAGGCGGCCCGCACCTGCGGGAACTGCGGTGCGGTGCACCCGGGCAAGGACTGGCCCGAGAAGCTGCGTCCGCGCACCCGTCGCGACGAGGCGGGCGGCGCATGACCGTCGTCGACATCCACGCCCACGTCTTCCCGGAGATCGGCCGTGCCGAGTCGCGGCGGCTCACCGGATCCGACGACGGCCCCTGGCTGCGGACCACGGACGGTCCGGACGCCGGGATGATGATGTCCGGATCGGCCGAGTACCGGCCGGTGCGGCGCACCCTGTGGGACCCGGCGGAGCGCGTCGCCGACCTGGACCGGCTCGGCGTGGACATCCAGGTGCTGTCCAGCACCCCGCTGCTGTTCGGCTACGGGCTGGAGTCCGGGCGCGCCGCAGACTGGTGCCGTACGGTCAACTCCCGTCTCCTCGCGTACGGCGCGCACGCCCCGCACCGGCTGGCCCCGCTGTGCCAGGTGCCTCTCCAGGACACCGAGGCGGCCTGCGCCCTGCTCAGCGAGGCGATGCGCGAGGGGTTCCACGGCGTCCACATCGGCAACCACCTCGGCGACCGCGACCTCGACCACGGGGCGCTCCTGGAGTTCCTCACGCACTGCGCCGACGAGGACGCGGCCGTCCTGGTCCACCCGTGGGACCTGCCGGCCGGTCCGCGCTTCTCCCGGTACATGCTGGCCTGGCTGGCGGGCATGGCCGCCGAGACCCATCTGACGATCCTGTCGCTGATCCTGTCCGGCGCCTTCGAGCGGCTCCCGGCCTCGCTGCGGCTGCTGTTCGCCCACGGCGGCGGCAGCTTCCCGTACCTCCTGGGCCGCGCCGACAACGCCTGGCACCGCCGTGACCTGGTCCGCGCCGACAGCCCGCACCCGCCGTCGCACTACACCCGGCGCTTCTCGGTCGACTCGGCCGTCTTCGACCCCGGCGCGCTGCGCCTGCTCGTGGACGTGATGGGCGCGGAGCGGGTGCTGCTCGGCTCCGACCATCCGTTCCCGCTCGGCGAGGAGGAGATCGGCCGGCTGGTGCGGGAGAGCGCGCTCACCCCGGAGGAGGCGGAGGCCGTCCTCGGCGGCAACGCCGTCCGCTTCTTCGGTCTCGCCCCGCTGCTGAAGGAGGCCGTCCGATGAGGGCCGCCGTGATCGGATCGGGCAACATCGGCACCGATCTCCTCATCAAGATCGTCCGGGGCGCGGGGAGCGTCACCGCGGCCGCGCTGATCGGCATCGACCCGGAGTCGGAGGGGCTCGCACGGGCCCGCCGGCTCGGGGTGCGCACCAGCGCGGACGGTGTGGCAGGGCTGCTGGCGCTCGACGACTTCGACGACATCGGCATCGTCTTCGACGCCACGTCGGCAGCCGCCCACCACCGGAACGCCGCCGCGCTCGCCCCGTACGGCAAGCGGATCATCGACCTCACCCCGGCGGCCCTCGGCCCCTACGTCGTGCCGCCCGTCAATCTCGACGAGCACCTCGACGCCCCCGACCTGAACATGGTCACCTGCGGCGGCCAGGCCACCGTCCCGATCGTCGCCGCCGTGTCGGCGGTGGCACCCGTGCACTATGCGGAGATCGTCGCCTCGATCGCCTCGCGGTCGGCGGGCCCGGGCACCCGGGCGAACATCGACGAGTTCACCGAGACCACCGCCCGCGCCCTGGAGCGGGTGGGCGGCGCGGCCCGGGGCAAGGCGATCATCGTCCTCAACCCGGCGGAGCCGGCCCTGCTGATGCGGGACACGGTGCACTGCGTCGTCGACGACTGCGACACGGATCGGGTGGCCGCCTCGGTGCACGCGATGGCCGCGTCCGTCGCCGCGTACGTGCCCGGCTACCGGCTCAAGCAGGAACCGCAGTTCCGGACGCTGCCGGACGGCGATCCGCTGGCGCGCCTGGCCGGCGGCGGGCGGCTGCTCGTCTCCGTCTACCTGGAGGTGGAGGGGGCCGCCCACTACCTCCCGGCCTACGCCGGAAACCTCGACATCATGACCTCCGCCGCGCTGCGCACCGCCGAGCGCCTGGCCGAACGGAGTCCGGTCCGATGACCTCGGTCTACGTCCAGGACGTCACCCTGCGGGACGGCATGCACGCCGTGTCGCACCGCTACACCCTCGACCAGGTGCGGGCTGTCGCGGCCGCCCTGGAGGCCGCCGGCGTCGACGCCGTCGAGGTCGCCCACGGCGACGGCCTGTCCGGCTCCTCCGTCACCTACGGGCCCGGGGCGCACACGGACTGGGAATGGCTGGAGGCCGCGGCCGAGGTGCTCGACCGGGCCAGGCTCACCACCCTGCTGCTCCCCGGTGTCGGGACGGCCGCGGATCTGCGCCGCGCCCACGCCCTCGGGGTCACGTCCGTGCGCGTCGCCACGCACTGCACGGAGGCGGACATCTCCGCCCAGCACATCGGCCTGGCCCGGGAGCTGGGGATGGACGTGGCGGGCTTCCTCATGATGTCGCACATGGCGCCCCCGGCCGAACTGGCCGCCCAGGCCCGCCTCATGGAGTCGTACGGCGCGCACTGCGTCTACGTCACGGACTCCGGCGGCCGGCTGACCATGGACGGCGTACGGGACCGGGTCCGCGCGTACCGTGACGTCCTCGACCCCGCGACGGAGATCGGCATCCACGCCCACCACAACCTCGGTCTGGGCGTGGCCAACAGCGTGACGGCGGTGGAGGCGGGCGCGTACCGCGTGGACGCCTCGCTCGCCGGCCAGGGCGCCGGAGCGGGGAACGCGCCCCTGGAACCGACGGTGGCCGTCTTCGACCTGATGGGCTGGGAGCACGGCTGCGACCTGTTCCCGCTGATGGACGCGGCGGAGGAGCTCGTACGGCCAACGCAGGACCGGCCCGTGCGGGTGGACCGGGAGACGCTGACGCTGGGATACGCCGGGGTGTACTCCAGCTTCCTGCGGCACGCGGAGACGACCGCCCTGCGGCACGGTGTCGACACCCGGGACCTGCTCGTCGCGGCCGGACGGCGGCGGCTCGTCGGCGGGCAGGAGGACCTGCTCGCGGACATCGCGCTGGACCTCGTCCGAGACCGTGACGCCGCCGTGCCCACCGCCTCCGCCTCCCCCTCGCCCGCTGCCTGTCCCGCCGCTTCTCCCGCACCGATGGAGTGACTTCGTGCCGACCGGAACATCGTCCGAGAACCTCACCGGAACACCCGCCGTGCCGCTCACCGCGGCGCACGCCGAACGCGCCGCCGCGCTCGACGCCGCCGACCCGCTCGCGCACGTCCGCGACCGCTTCCTCCTCCCCGAGGGGGTCGTCTACCTCGACGGCAACTCCCTCGGCGCCCTTCCCGCCGCCGTCCCGCCGGCCGTCGAGGACGCCGTGCACCGGCAGTGGGGCACCGACCTGATCCGCTCCTGGAACGCCAACGGCTGGTGGGAGGCCCCGGTACGGACCGGCGACGCCATCGGCCGGCTGATCGGCGCGGCCCCCGGGCAGGTGGTGGCCGGCGACTCCACCAGCGTCCAGCTGTTCAACACCCTGCTCGCCGCCGCCCGGCTGCGCCCGGGCCGCCGCCTGCTGCTGACCGATCCCGACCACTTCCCCACCGACCAGTACATCGCCGACTCGGTGGGGCGGCTCCTCGGCCTGGAGGTCCGCCGGGTGCCCGCACGCGAGGCCGCCGCCGTGCTCGCCGCCGAGGGGACGGACGTCGCGGTCGCCGCCTACGCCCCGGTGGACTACCGCACCGGCGAGCTGTACGACATGGCCGCGCTCACCGCCGCCGCGCACGCCGCGGGGGCCCTCGCGCACTGGGACCTGTGCCATGCGGCGGGCGCCCTGCCGATCGCACTCGACGCCGTGGCGGCGGACTTCGCGGTCGGCTGCGGCTACAAGTACCTCTCCGGCGGTCCCGGCGCACCGGCGTTCGCCTACGTCGCCGACCGCCACCAGCGGGCCTTCGACCACCCGGTCACCGGCTGGCACGGGCACGCGGAGCCGTTCGCGATGTCCGGCACGTACGCCCCCGCCGCGGGCATCACCCGGGCCCGCATCGGAACGCCCGCCCTCCTCTCGCTCGTCGCCCTGGAGGCCGCGCTGACGGCGTACGACGGCGTGGACATGGAGTCCGTACGGGCCAAGAGCCTCTCGCTGACCGGGTTCTTCCAGGAGTGCGCCGACTCCCTCCTCGACGGGATGGGGTTCACCCCGGCCACCCCGCGCGAGCCCGGGCGGCGGGGCAGCCAGGTCGCCCTGCGGCACCCGGAGGCGTACCCGCTCGTCGCGGCGCTCACCGCGCGCGGGATCATCGGCGACATGCGCGCCCCGGACCTGCTGCGGTTCGGCTTCAACGCCCTCTACGTCACGCACGCGGACGTGCTGGGCGCCGTGTCCGCGCTGCGGGACATCGTGTCCACGGGCGCCCACCGGGACGCCGCGTTCCAGCAGCGTCCGACGGTCACCTGACCGGTCCTCACGACCACCCGGCCCGCGCGATCCCCGAGGTCACCGCATCCGCGTGACCACCGCGCCACCGGGTCCACGCCGGTCGGTCCTCTCCGCACCGGCGAGCCGTGCCGTGCCCGCGCACGGCCGGCGCCCCCTTCGCACGTCCACTCTCCGCCGCAGAGAACCCGAGGACAGCCCATGCGATCCCTCCACACCCGAGCGACCCTGGCCGCGGCCGTGGCCGCCGCCACCGCCGCGACCCTTCTCGTGCCGGGCAGCTCCGGCGCCACCGCCGCCACCCGCGATCCGAACATCCCCGAGGTCTGCGCCGACCGGCGCCCGGAGCCGGCGGACCCCGGCGCGTACGGCATGCAGCTGGACGAGACGTTCCGCCACCCGGCCCTCACCCCGGTCGACGAGGAGCACGAGCACTCCTTCCCCGGCCGCAACGCGACGTACGACACCCGTTCGTACATCAAGAACATGAAGGTCGAAGCCTCCTACGAGGGCGCGGACTTCACCCCCGACTACTTCCACACCTGGCAGAACATCGTCGACTTCGGCGGCCGCCGTTACATGTTCCAGTACGACCGGTCCGAGGGCCGCGTCTACGACATCACCGACGTGAAGAAGGTGAAGGTCGTCGAGCGGATGAGCCGGGGGGACGTGGACGGCGACGAGACGCGGTCCAACGGCGACTGGGCGGCCAACGACTACTGGGGCGCCTCCACCATCCAGTGGAACGACAAGCTCCGCGCCTACGTGATGGTGCAGAGCTTCGAGGACAAGCGGCAGATCCAGGAGCTCACGGACGACCCCGCGCACGACAAGTACAACAACCCGGAGGGCGTCAGGAAGCTGCGGGAGAAGCCCGGGCTCAAGGGCTTCAAGGTCTTCCGCCTGGACGGCCCCCGCAAGAAGGACTGGAAGCTGCTGGCGACCGTCTCCACCGACGCCACCCAGAAGGACCCCCTCGGGAGCGACCCCGACGCGGCGCAGCAGGGATCCGGTTCGCTCGACACGCCGTACTGGACCGGCGAGCGGTACATGTTCATCGCGACGGCGCCCGACGACACGTACTCCCGCACGGAGTACCCGACCAACCTGCACTCGGCGGGCTACCAGTCCTGGGACATGGCCGACCCGGCCCACCCGAAGCTCCTCGACACCTGGCACCTGCCTGGCCAGCGGACCGGTGAGGACGCGGCGTACCGGAAGAACCCGCGCTGCGGGAACCGCACCAGCTGGATGGGCGCGCGCATGCCGCTGTTCATCCCCAGGCCCGTGGAGCGGGGCGGGCGTTACGCGTTCGCGGCCATGGGCGGCTACGGCCTGACCGTCCTCGACATCTCGAACCCGGCGGACATGAGGACCGTGAGCCACCTGGACCTGCCGCCGTCCGTCTCGGGCACCGAGGGCGACAACATCGACGTCTCGCAGTACGAGCGGACCGGGATCGTCTACTACTCCGGCTACCCCCTCACCGAGGACTGTTACGAGCCGTACAAGGACGTCTACCAGATCGACGCCAAGGACCCGAAGAACCCCCGCGTCGTCGGCGTCCTGCCCCGCCCGACCCCGCCGCCGTCGGCCGGCTTCACCGACTTCTGCCAGCGTCGCGGCAGCTTCGGCCCCAAGCGGACCGGCTCCTACACCAACCCGGGCCGGCACACCCCCGGGGTGCTCGGCTACGGCTTCTACAACGCGGGCGTCCAGTTCTTCGACGTGTCCGACCCGGCCGCGCCGGAGATCGACGCCTACTTCGTGCCGAAGGCGTACGGCACCGGGACCCCGGACTACGCGTACGGCAACCAGACGCACGGCGTGTACGTGGAGTGGGACCGCAACATCGCCTGGGTGCTGACCAACCACGGCATCTACGCCCTGTCCTCGCAGAAGGTGCTGGGCAAGCCCGACCTGGACCGGCCCGAGAAGCCGTTCCGTACCAGCGAGTTCTGATCCGCGGCGGGCCCGCCCGCCCGCTCCCGCCCCCTCGGCACCCCCCGCCGCCCCGTACGGAAGGACACCGTCATGGCCGCTCCGGAAAGACCCGCCCAGGCTCCCGCCTCCTCGCAGGACCCCGCCTCGCCTCCCCCTCCCGGCGCTCCCGGCGCTCCCGGCTCTCCCGGGAAGGACACGGGCCTCGTCCGCTCCCTCACCCCTCGTCAGACGACGATGATCGGCCTGGGCTCCGCGCTCGGGACGGGCCTGTTCCTCGGCTCCGGGTCGGCGATATCCGCCGCGGGACCCGCGGTGATCATCTCGTACGCGATCGGGGCCGTCCTGGTCGCCGTCATCGCGGTCCTGCTCGGCGAGATGTCCGCCGCGCATCCGGTGCAGGGGTCGTTCGGTGCCGTCGCGCACCGGTACCTCGGCCCCTGGGCCGGCTTCGTCACCCGCTGGACGTACTGGTTCAGCGCCGTCGTGGTCATCGGTACGGAGGTCGTCGCCTCCGCGCTCTACATCCGCTGGTGGTGGCCCGGTGTGCCGATGTCGGCGGCCATCCTCGCGGTCGCGGCGCTGGTGCTCGCCGTCAACATCATCAACGTGAAGTCCTTCGGCACCACCGAGTTCTGGCTGTCCGCCATCAAGGTGACCGCCCTCGGCGCGTTCATCCTCTGCGCCGCCTTCCTCGTGTTCTTCGGCCTGCCGGACCACGAGGCCACCGGCCTCGCGCACCTCACCGACGACGGCGGGTTCGTGCCGCACGGCGCCAAGTCCGTCTGGATCGCCATGTCCGTGGTGATGTTCGCCTACGCCGGCTTCGAGGTCGTCGCCATCGCGTCGGCCGAGGCCACCGACCCGCAGCGCTCCATCCGCACCGCGATGCGTCAGCTCGCCTGGCGGCTCAGCGTCTTCTACGTCCTGGCGATCACCCTGGTCGTGGCCCTGATCCCGTGGCGGAGCCTGGCCGCCGGCGACGGCAGCGTCGAGGCCAGCCCGTTCGTGCGGGTCTTCTCCGACGTCGGCGTGCCCGCCGCCGCGACCCTCACCAACCTGGTCGTGCTCGTCGCGGCCGTCTCCGCCGCGAACGCCCACCTGTACGGCGCCTCCCGGCTCCTGCACTCCCTCGGCGACGACGGACTGGCCCCGGCGCCCGTGGCCCGTCTCACCTCGCGCGGAGTCCCGGCCAACGCCCTGGCCGCCTCCACCCTGGGCATCGCGGCCGCCGCGCTGCTGGCCTTCTACGACGTCGGCGGCATCTTCGGGATCCTGATGTCGATCGCGCTCTTCGCCGTGCTGCTCGTGTGGCTGCTGATCCTCGCCTCGTACATCGCCTTCCGGCGCCACCGCGACGCGCACCCCGAGGAGTTCACGGGGTTCAGCGTCCCCGGGGGGAGCAGGCTCGCCCTCGTGGCGGGGGCGGGCGTGCTGGCCGTCGCCGCCACCGCGATCGAGGTCCCGGACATGCGCCAGGCCGCGGGCGTCGGCCTCACCTTCACCGTCGTCCTGCTCGGCTGCTACGCCCTGACCGTCTTCCGCCGGGCCCGGCGGGGCTGAGAGGCGACGACCACGGGGCCCCCGCAGCACTGCGGGGGCCCCGTGTCACGCGCTCCTGACCGCTTCGGTCAGAAGCGGTCCTGCCGCCCGGGGAGGGGCGTCGGCAGCGGGAGGTCCAGGCTGTTCTGCGCCTGGGCGGGGGTGGCCCGGCAGGTCAGGTCCGCGGCCGGCAGCCGGCCCGTCGTCAGATAGGCGGTGGCGGTCTTGTCGGCGCAGGACTTCGAGCCGTAGACGCCGTGCCCCTGGCCGTCGAGGACGGTGACCATCCGGGAGCCCTTCAGGCTCCGGTGCAGCCCCTGTCCGCTGACGAGCGGCGTCTGGGAGTCCCACTCGTTCTGGAGGACGAGCGCACCGACGCGGTTGTCCACCTGGGTGGCGGGCTCGGAGCCGTTCTTCCAGAACGCGCACGGCATGATGTTCGACGTGAAGTCCCCGTACAGCGGGTACCGGGCCTTGTCGCGGATCGCGTCGCGGCGGTACTGCTCCGGGTCGCGCGGCCACGCGCGGGTGTCGGCGCAGGCCACGGACCAGAAAGCAGCGTCCATGTTGTCGGAGGGGACGGCGCGGGCGAACGACGGCGGTACGGGAACCGGCGAGGTGCTCCGCTGCGACGACGCCGCGGACGGAGCCCCTTCGGCGGCCTTCTTCAGCTCGGCGACCGCCTCGGCGGCGCCCTTCACGTCGAAGAACAAGGCCCGGCCGGCCCGGATGTCGTCGCCGGTCAGGAGCGTGCCCTGGAAGTCGATCGGATTGCGGTCCGCCTGGGCGACCAGGCCCCAGAAGGTCCGGCCGACCTTCGCGGGCGTGTCGCCGAGCCCGTACGTGGCGTGGCGCTCCGCGGTCCACCTGGTCCAGCGCTTGAACGCCGGCTCGGCGCCCTCGGCCCACACCTGGATCATGCCGCGCCAGATCCGCTGGGGGTCGACCGCGCTGTCCAGCACGAAGCGGTCGGAGCGCTTCGGGAACATCTGCGTGTAGACGGCGCCCAGGTACGTGCCGTACGAGTACCCCAGGTACGAGATCTTCCGCTCGCCGAGCACGGCACGGATCACGTCCATGTCCCGCGCGGTGTTGCGGGTGGTGAGGTGCGGCAGGACGTCACCGGCCTTCGCGCGGCACTTGTCGGCCACGGTCCGCGCCCAGCGGACGTCCTTGGCGAACGTCGCGGCCTTGTACGGGCGCTGCCAGTTGCGCTCGTCGTCGTTCAGACCACAGCTCACGGGCGAGCTCTGGCCGACGCCCCGGGGGTCGAAGCCGATCAGGTCGTAGCGCTCCTTCACCGCCGTCGGCAGATCCGGGCCCATCCACAGGGGCATGTCCAGCCCCGGGCCGCCGGGGCCACCGGGGTTGAGCAGCAGGACTCCGCGGCGCTTCTGAGGATGCGTCGCCTTGATCCGGGAGACGGCGACCTGGAGCTTCTTGCCCCCGGGCCGGCTGTAGTCGAGCGGGACCGTGAGCGTCGCGCACTGGAAGTTCGCCGGAGCCCCGGCCTCGCAGCGCTTCCAGCGCGGTATCTGCCGGGTGTACTGCTTCAGGGGGTCGGCGGACACCGCCGACCGGAGTGCCGGGGCGTCCGCGAACGCGACGGCGGGCGTGAGAGCGGGGACGAGGGCCGCGGCCGCGCCGAGGGCCACGAGGGGTGCAGTTCGTCTGCTGCGCACAGTGAGTCAGATCCTTGCGGGAGGTGGATGATCCGTCCCATGCACCCTTGTGCAAGCGGCAGTTGGGCACATCCCTCCGCCGGGCGGCATCGTGTCCGACCACAGGAGGAGATCGCCCGGGGAAATGGTTCCCGAGGCGGAGAACGCGAGGTGCCGTTTCCCCGTCCGCTCCCCCGTACGTCCGTCTTCGCCGCGTCGGCGATCCGGGCGGGAGCGGCCGATTTCCCCTCACCCGCACGGAATGAAGAATTGCTGTTCCGATCTTCTTCCTATTGCGGCATTCGAATTACTCATGATCATCCGCGGGATTCTCCGTGCTTATCATTCCCAGGCTATGACAGAAGATCAGAATGGCCTGGCGTCGCGCGCCTCGGCGGACGTGGTCGTCCTCGGGGCCGGCCCCGCCGGTCTCGTGCTCGGCAACCTCCTGGTGGCCGCGGGAATCGACTGCGTCGTCCTCGAACGGGCCACGCGCTCCCACATCCGGACCCGGGCCAGGGCGGGATTCCTCGCGCCGAACACCGTGCGGATCCTCGACCGCCACGGCCTGGCGGACGGGCTGCACCGGGACGGACGCTCCCACGGCACGTGCGAGTTCCGCACCACGGACGGCGGATTCCGCCTCGACTACGGCGCCCTCGGCCGTGGTGAGCGGCACACCGTCTACCCCCAGCAGAACCTGGTGTCGGACCTGCTGGAGCACTACGTCGAGGCCGGCGGGCGGATCCGCTTCGGCACTGAGGCACGCTCCGTGCGCGACGCCGACGGCACCCGCCCCCACGTCACCGCGCGGGAGCCCGACGGGCGCCCCGTCCGGTGGGACGCGCGTTACGTCGCCGGCTGCGACGGGCGCCACGGCGCCGCCCGCCGCTCGCTGCCGCCGGGCGCCGTCCTCCACCGTCACGACCACGGCGTGAGCTGGCTCGGCCTGCTCGCCCAGGCCCCGCCCAGTCTCGACGCCGTCGGCTACGCCGTCCACGACCGCGGCTTCGCCGGCCACATGGCCCGGGGCCCGCAGGTCACCCGCTACTACCTGGAGTGCCGCCGCGGCACCCCCGCCGACGCCTGGTCCGAGGAGCGGATCTGGGACGAACTCGACCTGAGGATGCGCGCCGGGGAGTACGGCCCGCTCCGCAGGGGGCCGATCACCGAGCGCGGCGTCGTCGACCTGGCGTGCGACGTCGTCGAGCCCCTGCGGCACGGCTCGCTCCTGCTCGCCGGCGACGCGGCGAGCCTGACCGCCCCGGCCGCCGCGAAGGGGGCGAACCTCGCCGTGCTGGAGGCGGAACTCCTGGCCGGAGCCCTGGCCGAGGCCCTCCACCGAGGGGACGCCGGAGCTCTGGACCGCTACTCGGCGCAGTCCCTGGCGGCCATCTGGCGGGCCCAGGAGTTCACCCAGTGGATGACCGGACTGCTCCACGCTCTGCCGGGCCAGGAGCGTTCAGAAGGATCGTTCTTCCAGGCCTCGGTGCGACGGGCCCGCCTCGATTCCCTTCGCACCTCCCGCGCGCACCAGGACTGGTTCGCCGAGAACTACGTCGGCGTCTGAGCCGGTCCCGCGCGCCGGGTCCCGTTCCGGATCCCGGCTCTCGTCACCAGCCCGTCACGGTCTCCGTGCCGCCCACCTACCGGGCCGTTCCCCCGGCCCCGCCATGTCTCTTTCCCCCTCCACCCCAGCACCCACCTGAGGACTCCCTCGTCATGACAACGACGCTCCCCGCGGAATCCCACGTCCCCGCCACGGCTCCGCGGTCCGGTGAAACGATGCTGCACGACGACGCCGCCCGTCTGCGCGCGGCGGCGGCCTTCGTACTGCATCACGGCAGCGCGACGCCGCTGCCCCTCCTCCTGCCTGGCCTGCACGGTCCCGAGCTCGATTCCGTGGCCGCGCACTGCCGGTTCGCCCACGTCGGCATCCTGGTCTTCCCCCGGGACCCACGGCACCTGCGGGACCTGCTCACCGCGAGCGGGCTCGCCGCCGACACCCCGTCCCGCCCCAGCGTCGTCGTACGGGAGCGGCTGGCCCGGCGCCACCGCCGCGACGTGGCCGACCTCGACGTCCGGATCCTGCGTCCCCGCGTCCACGGTCCGGCGGGCGAACCGCGCGCGGTGGAGGTGTTCGCCCTCGCCGCACCCGCGGGATCCGGCCTCGAGCCGGTCGCGGCGCACGAACGCGCCCTCGGCCACGAGACCCACCTGGCCTTCGAACTGGAGGACCCCGAGCCGCTCGTGCTGCACGGCCTGTGCGCCGTGCTCGGCAGGTACGGCGCGCGCCCGGACGGCGGCGGGTACAACCCGCACGAGAACGGAACGGTCCTCTACTTCGCCACCCCGGACTCGACGTGCGGCTACCGCCGGCTCGAGCTGTACGCGCCCGGCGACCACCGCGAGCTCCTCGCCGCCCATCTGGGGGAGTCCCCGGGTACGTCGCGCCCCGCCGAAACGCTCCTCCAGCTGCTCACCGGGGCCTGGACCACCCAGGCACTCGCCGCGTTCGCCCGCCTTCGTCTGCCCGAGGCCATGGACTCCGACGGACCCACCGGCCTCCGGGAACTCGCCCGGCGCACCGGCACCCACCCCGACGGCCTCGGCACCCTCCTGCGCTACCTCACCATGCTCGGCGCCGTGGCCGAGGACACCGAAGCCGCCGGTGTCACCTCCGGAGAGGGCACGTTCCGCCTCACTCCGCTCGGCCGCCTGCTCCGCGCGGACCTCCCGGACTCGATGCGCCCCCTGGCCCTGATGTACGGAGGTCCCTTCTACCGTTCCTTCGCCGCCCTGGACCACTCCGTGCGAACGGGACGGCCCGGCTTCGACCACCTCTTCGGCGAGGACCACTTCGCCCACTTCGCCCGGGACCCCGAACTGGCCGACCTCTTCGACCGCTCCATGGCCGCGAGTTCCCGGATGTTCCAGCCGCTGCCCGCCCACCCGGTGATCGCCGCGGCGGCCCAGGCCCCCACGCCCCGGACCGTCGTCGACGTGGCCGGCGGCAACGGGGAACTGCTCGGGCGCGTCCTCACCGCGCATCCGTCCCTGCGCGGCACGCTCCTCGAACGCCCCCACGCGGTCGAGGCCGCCCGCCGTTCGCTCGGCTCGCTGGAGTGCGGTGCCCGCTGCGACTACCGCAGCGGCGACTTCGCGGATGTGCCGGACGGCGGGGACGTCTACCTCCTCTCCCGCGTCCTGCACGACTGGGACGACGACCGGTGCCGGGAGATCCTGCGTCACTGCGCCCGCGCGATGCCCGCCCACGCCGACCTGCTGGTCGTCGAGCGGCTCCTGCCCACGGACGGCTCGCCCTCACTGGCCACGGCCTGGGACCTCCACATGATGTGCAACGTCGGTGGCCGCGAGCGGAGCGCCGAGCACTACGCCCGGCTGCTGTCCGACGCCGGCCTCGAGCTCGTCGACCGCACTCCCCTGCCCCTGGAGGCCCACGTGCTGCACGCCCGCAAGGCATCGCTCACGGACCCGGCGAACACTCACGGCCAGGGTGGCCTGAAGTCACCTGAGGTGCCGCGCGATCGGTGACCTTCCGGGGGCCCGGCGGTGGCCGGGGCCCGGCCCCTCCCCCGTTCGCCCACCGGACGCTCCGTGGAGACGCGTCGTTCACGCTGGTCACGGGCCGCGGGGTGCGGGGCCCGGCGGGGGCGCCGAGGCCCCCGCCCCGGGGACCCCCGGGGCCACCGCCGTTCACAGCCACGGAGGCCGATGCCGGACGGTAGGAAAGCGGCCATTCTTTGCCTCCGGCGTACCTCGTCGGCGATCTCCCGAGGGCGGCGGCTCGTTCCCGACGGTCGTCCGGATAGCGGGCGGAGAGTGTCATGACCTCATCACCATGCTTCCCTGGCCCCACTCCCCCGCACCACTGCACGAACGCACCGCACCGTCAACCACGCCCCGGTGGATGTCCGGAAGCGCTCATGCCCCATCCCCTCCCGGCCACCTCCGCTGTACCTTCCTCCTGCACCCCACCGGCCTCGACGCCGACCGAGGTCACCCACGCTCCCGCTCCCCCAGGGCCGCCCCGGCGGCCTCAGCAGCCCAGCGCACCCGCACTTCCCCCGTGCCCCCTCTGCCTTCCCCGGTGGTTCGCCATGCCCGCTGCACCCGCCCGGCCCCCGACCTCCCGCTCACGGCCGTACGACGGCCGCCCCTAGGGACCCACCTGGCACCAGCGGACGAGGAAGGCGAACACCACGGTGCGATTCCAATTACTCGGGCCCTTGAGCGTCACCGACGGACGGGACCTCGTGATGCTCCCGCCCTCCAAACCGACGGCGCTGCTCGCCGCCCTGCTCGTCCGCCCGGGTTCGGTCGTCTCCGGCGAGCGCCTGCGCGACGTCGTCTGGGGCGAGGAACACCCCGCGACCGCCAAGACCGCCCTCCAGAGCTGCGTCCTGCGCCTGCGGCGGCTGTTCGCCAAGTACGGCATCGAGGACCAGGCCGTCGTCGCGGTGGCCGGCGGCTACCGCATCGACGCCGACGCCGAGACGCTCGACCTGCTCCACTTCCGCCGGCTCGTCGAGCGGGCCACGTCGTCCGGAGCCGGCTCCGAGCTGTACACGCTGCGCAGCGCACTCGCCCTCTGGCAGGGGGGCCTGCTCTCCAACGTCCCCTCCGACCTGCTGCACCGGGACGAGGTGCCCCGCCTCGCGGAGGAACGGCTCAGGGTGCTGGAACGGGTCTGCGACATCGAGCTGGAGCACGACCGATGTCGGGAAGCACTCGTTGATCTTTGGGAGGTTACGCGCGTATACCCGGCGCACGAACGGTTCGCCGAGCAGCTCATCGTGGCCCTCTACCGGACCGGCCGGCAGACCGAGGCCCTCGCGGAGTACCGGAGGATCAAGGGTCACCTGCGCGAACGGCTCGGCGTCGATCCTCGGGCCGAACTCCAGCGTCTGGAGCTGGCGATCCTGCGGGGTGAGGACCCCGGCCGCGTCGGGACGGCGCGAAGACCGGGCGCACCGACGACGGCGCCGGCCGCGGTCGCTCCGTCCCCGTCCCCGTCCACCGTCGGCTCCGACCGCGCGGGACGGATCACCCCGGCGGCGCGGGCCCAGGCCCCTGACACCCCCCGCGGGTCCGGTACGTCCCCTGCCCGGCAACGGACTCCGGACTCCACCGCCGCCGGCGACCGCGGCGCCCCGCTCCCGCCCCTTCCCACCGTCCCCGGTTTCACCGGACGCGCGCACGAAGTCGACTCCCTGGTGCGGCTGCTCACGGCCGAGAGTCCCGGACAGGGCTCCGAGCGGGCTCCCCTGGCCGTCCTCTCCGGAGCACCCGGCATCGGCAAGACCGCCCTCGCGCTGCACGTCGCCCACCTGGTGGGCGGTCACTTCCCGGACGGCTGCCTCCTGCTGGCGCTGACCCGGCCCGACGGCAGTCCCCGGCCGGCCGAGGAGGCCGCCCACGAGCTCCGCCAGGCGCTGTCCGCCGGGCCCGGAGCGGGCCGGGGCCGTGTCCTCCTCGTCCTGGACGACGTCGTCCACCCCGACCAGGTCCGCCCGCTGCTGACCGCGTACGCCTGCGGCGCGGCGATCGTCACCAGCCGGATGGGACTCGCCGGGCTCGTCGCCACCCACGGCGGCACCGTGCACCGGCTCGGAGCCCTCGACCCGGAGCACGCGCAGGCACTGCTCGCCGCCGTCCTCGGCCGGGACCGGATGGCCGCCGAACCCGGCGCGGCGATCCCCCTCGCGACCGCCTGCGGCCACCATCCGCTCGCCCTCCGCATCGCCGCCGCCCGGCTGCTGACGCGTCCCCGGCTGCGCCTCGCCGACTACGCCGACTGGCTGCGGCACGACCCCGTCGGACGGCTCGGCCTCGCCGACGACCCCCGCATGTCGGTGTCGCAGCGGCTCGACGAGGCCCTGCGACGGCTTCCTCCCCCACTCGCCGGAGCCCATCTGCGGCTTGCCTCGTCGCCCCACGACCCGCTCACCACCGCCGGGGCGGCCCGGCTCCTCGGTCTTCCGGAGGACGCGGCGGAGCAGGTGATCGAACGCCTCCTCGACGCCGGCCTCCTGGAGGAGGGGCAGCCCGGAGTCTTCCGGACGCACGAGCTGCTGCGGGCGCACGCCCGCCGTGCGGCGGGATCCTCCGCCGGCCATGTCCCCGCCCTGCTGCGGCCGCCCCGGCACGGGGAGTTCCCGCAGCCGGACGGGACCAGGCCGGCCGCCATGAGGTGACGGCGCGGCTGCTGCCCGTACCCCCGGGCGCAGAAGACCCCCGGACGCCGGACAGCCCCGCAGACCCAGCAGACCCAGCAGACCCCTCAGACCCCCCAGACCACGCAGACCCCACGCAGCTGAACCCACCCGATACGCCCCGCACTCCCCGCAGTCCGTCCCCCGCGACATCCCGAGCAGAGCAGTCGGCCCGCCACCCCGGGCTCCGTCTCGCCGCCCCGCAACGAGAGGTGTGACGCACGCATGACCCTTACGTCGTACGCGGAGATCGCCGCGACCCGGCCCCGAGTCCGTCGCGATGTCCTGTTCACGCAGACCCCCAGCGGCGTGATCTTCCACAACGCCGACGGCGGTTTCCAGCTCACGGCGAAGTCCGGCTACCGCTTCGCCACGCTCCTCATGCCGTACCTGGACGGCAGCCGCGCGGTCGAGGAGATCTGCGCGGGGTTCGGCGACACGCAGAAGGCCATGGTGGGCGAGCTGGTGCAGGCGCTCTACGGGCGCGGCTTCGCCCGCCCCGTACCGGCGCCGGACGACGCGCCCGCCGAGCCGGTGCCCTCTCCCGAGGCGGCGGCCCGCTTCGCGCAGCAGATCGCGTACGTCGATCACTACGCCGACGCCGCCGCGAGCCGCTTCGCCCGCTTCCGGGAGACCCGGGTCGCGGTCGTCGGCGACGGTCCGGTGGCCCGCTGGTGCGTGCTGTCCCTCGTCCGGAACGGCTGCGGCACGGTCGGCGTCGACCGTGCCCTCGCCGAGGGCACCGCCGGCGTGACGCCGGAGGAGTTCGCGGCCGTCCGCGCGGAGGCGGCCGCCCTCGCCGGGGAGGGGTGCCCGGTCGAACTGCCCCTGTTGCCGGGGCGGGACTCGGGCGGGGGCCGGGAGGCCTGGTCGGCGTTCGAGGGGTACGACGTGGTGGTGGCCGCCGCCGGGGCCGACGTGCCGGGCCTCGTGCTGCCGTTGCTGCGGGAGGGCGTACCCCGGGGTCGCACGCTGCTGCCCGCCTGGACGTTCGGCGGCTCGGCCGTCGTCGGTCCGGTGACGACCACGGACTCCTCGTGCTGCTGGTGCTGCGCCGCGCTCCGGCTCGGCGCGGCCGGTGACGGCGCCGCCTCGGACGCCGCCGAGCTGTGGAGCGGTCTCGCCCTCGGCACGGGGACGCCCGGGCCGCGGCCGTCCGGGCCTCTCGCCGCGATGCTCGGGAACCTGCTCGGGTACGAGGTGTTCCGGCTGGTCACCGGAGCTCTGCCGGCCGAGACCCGGGACAAGGTGCTCGTGCAGTCGATGGCCAGCCTCGACGTCGCGTCGGAGCCGCTGCTGGCCCACCCGCGCTGCCCGTTCTGCTCGTCCGCGGCGGTTCTGCCCGAGCCTGTCGACGTGACGTCGGCACCGGCGCGTCCGGCGTTCCTGCCGACGGTCGCCACCGCGCCCGACGACGACGCCGCCCAGGGACCGCTCGCCGAACTGGAGCGGCGCTCGGCGCTCGTCCGCCCGTTCACGGGGGTCTTCAGGTCGTACGCCGACGAGCCGCTGACGCAGACCCCTCTCAAGGTGGGCTCGGTCGTCCTCGGTCCGGGTCCGCGGGGCACGCGTACCATCACGGCCTTCGACGTGCACCACACCGCCGGTGCCCGGCTGCGGGCGCTGAACGCGGCGGCGCTGGTCTACGCCGAACACGTGGTCCCCGCCGCCGACTTCACGGAGCCGCTGGACGCGCTGCCGCCGGTGGCCGCCGACGCCCTCACCGTCGCGTCGGGCACGGGCGGCTCCGGCGGTGCGACGCGCTGGACCCCGGCCACCTCGCTCCTCACCAAGGAGGTCGTCCGGGTGCCGACCGGCGCCGTGCGTCCCTTCGGCCCCGACAACGCCGACCGCCGCTTCGAGCCGACCCGGGCCGGAGCCGGAGCGGGGTCGGACCTCCCGGAGGCGGCGGCCGCGGGGCTGTTGTCGGCGCTCGCCCACGACGCCCTGCGCCGGGCCGTCGCGGGCTCGGGTGACACCACCCGGATCGCCCCCGAGGTCTTCGGCGCGGACCCGGAGACGACGTTCCTGCTCCGGTCGGCCGCGCTCCTCGGCCTCACCGTCGAGCTGCTCGACCTCGGCGAACGGGCGCGCTCCGGCGCGTCGGTCGTGCTGGCACGGACGGCGCCCGGCGACACGGCCCCCGGCCGCTGGGCCGTCGGCGCCGCGCTCGATCTGACCTCGGCCACCGTCGACGCGGTCCGGGACCTCCTGGGAGAGGTGCAGCTCGCCGGGGAGGAGCACGCCACCGACGGGGGCGACCCGCTGCTGCGCGACCTGGCCGCTTCTCTCGTGCCGGTCACCGGCAGCGGCCCGGCGCGGTCGCCGGGCGCCCCCGTGGAGTGGCCCCACGTCCTGGAACGCCTCGCCGCCTCGGGCCGGGACGCGTTCGTCGTCCCGACGCACGCGGGCGACCTGCCGACCGCGGGCATCCACACCGTCCGTGTCCTGCTGACCCGGGACCCCCGATGAGAGCCGAGGCCGTGGCCCGGCCGCGCTCCGTCGCCGCGGATGCCGCGCGTCCCTCCGCCGCGCCCGCGCGCACCGGGTGCTCGTCCCGTTTCGCCGTCGCGCTGCGCGCGGCGCTCGACGAGCTCGGGGCCGCGCCGGCCGTGGCGGTCGCCGCGCTCGGTGTGCGGGACGCGTACGCGGACCCCGCCGACGGGCCGGGTCCGCGTGACGGCGCCGCCGCGGCCGGTCTCCCGGTGCCCGTGCACCTCTACGGGCGTCAGGTCCTCGTCGGCCCCTGGCCCGCGGCGTCCGGGGCCACCGGGAGCGCCGACCGCGCCGGCTGTGCGACGTGCCTCCGGCGCCGGTGGCAGGGAGTCCGCTCCGTTCCCCTGCGGGAGGGCCTCGAACTCGGGTCGGAGACCCGCTCCGCGGGCGCCTGGCCGTACGCCGTCCCGTTCGCCGCCACCGCCGTCGCCGCGCTCGTCGCGGGGCTCGCGGAACGGGAACCGGAGCCCGGTCCGTACCCCCGTGTCCATCTGGTCGACCTCGATGCCATGACCGTACGGAGCCATCCGCTCGTACCCGACCCGGAGTGCCCCTCCTGCGGGACGCCCGAGGAGGACTCCGCCGAGGCCGCCACGCTGACGCTGCGTCCGGCGCCCAAGTACCGGCCCGGCGTGTTCCGCGTCCGCCGGATCGAGGACTACCGGCTGCCCCTGGACGCGTTCGCCAACCCCCACTGGGGCGCGATCGGCCCGTCCGTCGTCTGCGACGTCGTCTCGACCACCACCTCGGCCACCGTAGGCTGCTTCTCGTCCCGCTCCGGGGAGTACCTGCGCGAGACGTTCTGGGGCGGTCACGCCGACACGTACGCGCGCAGCCAGCGCATCGGGATCCTCGAAGGCCTCGAGCGCTACGCGGGCATGCGCGCCCGGACCCGGACGGCACGTCTGCGGGCGTCGCTCGACGACCTCGGCGCGGTCGCCGTGGACCCGCGCGGGACGGGGCTCTACACGGACGCGTTCCATCAGGACAACCCCCGGGTGCGGCCCTTCGCCCCGGACCGTGAGATCCCCTGGGTGTGGGGCTGGTCTCTGCGCGACGCGGCACCGCGCGCGGTGCCGGAGATCCTGGCGTACTACCACGCCCCCGGTCTGGAGAACCGGTTCGTGCAGGAGAGCTCCAACGGCTGTGCGTCCGGCGGCAGTACGGAGGAGGCCGTCTACTTCGGCCTGATGGAGGTCATCGAGCGGGACGCCTTCCTGCGCGCCTGGTACGGGCAGGTGCCGCTGCGCGAGATCGACCCGTCGACCAGCGCCCGGGCGAGCACCCGGCACATGGTCGACCGGCTGGCCATGTACGGCTACCGGGCGCGCTTCTTCGACACCCGGGCCGACCTCCCGGTCCCGGTGGTGACCGCGTGCGCCGAGCGGTTCGACGGGGGCCTGGGCCGGATGTGCTTCGGCGCGGGCGCGGGGCTCGATCCGGAGTCGGCCCTGGACTCGGCGCTCTGCGAGATCGCCACCGACTCCGTCAACCTCGTCGGCCGGACCCGGCGCGACGAGGCGCGGCTGCGGGCGATGGCCGCCGACTTCGACCGGGTCACCACGCTCCACGACCATCCACTGGTCTACGGCGTCCCGGAGATGGGCCGGCACGCCGACTTCCTGCTGCGGCAGGACGGCCCGGCTCTCCTCGCGGTCGCCGATCTCGCGTGGCCGGACGCCGACGGCGCGGTCGTCGGCACGGACCTGCGCGAGGACCTGCTGCGGGCCGTGGGCGCGGTGACCGCGGCCGGCTTCGACGTGGTGGTGGTCGACCAGACCCTGCCGGAGCAGCGCGCGCTCGGCCTGCACACCGTGAAGGTGCTGGTGCCCGGACTCCTGCCCATCGACTTCGGCTGGTCCCGGCAGCGGGCCCGGCACATGCCCCGGATGCGCGCGGCCCTGGGCGCCTCCGGACTCCACCCCGCGCCCCATCCCTTCCCGTAGCGGCGTCCGTCCCGCTCGCCGTCCGAAAGGAGGCCGACCCCATGGGGTACGCCCATGAGTACGCCGATGCCGTCCTGCACCGCGGCCGCGTTCCGATGGAACCCGCCGACTTCGTCCCCGACTGGCCCGACGGGCCGCGCAGGGGGAAGTTCTACCCGGGCGTGGAGTCCTACGCCCTGCCCGACGGGGACGACCTGCCCGACGCGCCCGCGTCCGCCGGCCTCCTCCCCCGGTCCGGCGACGGGTCCGCGATCACCGGGCCGGGCCGTCCGCCGGGGGCGCACGGGGCGCCGGGCGGCTTCACGCTCCCCCTGCTGTCCGCGATGCTCAAGGACTCGTACGGGCTGACCGGCCGCCGTCTCGGCGTCCAGGCGAACAGCGACCTGTCCGGGCTGCCCTTCTACACCCACGCCAACTGGTCGCGGGGGACGGCGGGCGGCGGCGGCCTCTACCCGGTCGGCGTCCACTGGGCCTCGGGGCCCTCGGGCCCGCTCACGCCCGGCATCCACTACTACGACGTCCAGCGGCACGCCGTCCAGCGGCTGTTGACGGGGGACGTGACGGCCCGGGTGCGCGAGGCGCTGGGGAAGGACGCGCCTCCCGAGGCCCTGGAGACCGACCAGTACCTGATCCTCGGCGTGAAGTACTGGCAGACGGCCTTCAAGTACAACAGCTTCGGCTACCACGTGGTCTGCACCGATGTCGGGACGCTCGCGCAGACCTGGCGCGTCTGGGCCGCCGCGCACGGGCTGCGCGTCGCACCCCTGCTGTGGTTCGACGAGCCGCGGCTGAACGGGCTGCTCGGCTCGGACGGTGAGGAGGAAGGGGTGTTCGCCGTCGTGCCCCTGCGCTGGGCCGGGGACGGCGCGGTACCCCGTCCGGCGGTGACCGACGGCCCCGACCCGTCGCCCCGGCACCGGGACGTCGAGCGGTCCCGTACGGTCATCGCGTTCCCGACGGTGCTGGCCATGCACGCGACGACCGTGGCCGACGCCGCCGACCGGCCGGCGCCCGGTGCGCTCGCCCCGGCGGCCGCCCGGCCCGTCCCCGCGGGCGGCACCCGGGTCCCGCTGCCCGCGCCCGCCTTCCCCGAGGTGCCGGTGCGCCGGGTCCTGCGGAGCCGGCGCAGCAGCTTCGGGCGCTTCGACGCGGCCGAACCCGTCACGCCCGGCCAGCTGTCGTCCGTGCTCGCGGCCTGCGCGGCGGCCTCGTTCTGCGGGGAGGCCGATCCGGACGGCACGCTCCGGCAGGTCCGGCTGTACGCCTTCGTCAACCACGTCCAGGGCATCGCGCCCGGCGCGTACGTCTACGACCCCGATGCCGGCGATCTCGCGCTCGTCGTCCCCGGCCCGCAGGGGGCGTTCCTCCAGGAGAACTACTTCCTGGCCAACTACAACCTGGAGCAGGCCGGCGTCGTCCTGGTGCCGACGGTGCGGACGACGGCCGTCCTGGACGCGGTCGGGGACCGGGGATACCGGCTCGCCGTCGGCACGGCGGGCGCCGTGGCCCAGACGTGCTATCTGGCGGCGTCCGCCCTGTCGCTCGGCGCGGGGGTGGCGCTGGGCTTCGACAACGTGTCGTTCGTCGAGCGGCTCGGCCTGGAGGGCACCGCGGAGGCGCCCCTGCTGATCATGCCGCTCGGGAACGAACGCCCGGGCCCCGCCGACTTCCGTCACGAGATCGCCTGAGGGGCCCGCGATGACACAGCTGACCAGCGCCGCGACCGGCGACGGCACCCGCGCCGAAGGCGAGGAGCCGGTCGCATGGGAGGTGGGCCGGCGCTTCCTGCTCCGCGCCGCCGGCCTGCCCGTGGAGACCGCGCACGGGCTGCGCTGCCCGCGGACCCGCGCCTGGGCCGATACGGTCCTGGCGCACGAGGAGCGTCTCGCCGACGGCGGCGGCGCCCTCAGCGAGGAGCTCCACGCCCTGGTCGAGGCGGCCGACGCCGTCGGCGACGACGCACGGCGGGCGCTTCTCTCCCTGCGCCGCCAGATCTTCAACAACCGGCTGCCCGCGGACCCGGCCGCGGCCGTACGGCTGGTGACCGGACTCGACGGGACGGCCGGCGCACACGTCTCGGCCTGGCTGGAGGACCGCGTCGCGTACGGCGACCTCCTCGGCGCGGGAGCGGCCCTCCTCGCGGAGGACCTGCGCACCGCCCGCGCCGTGCTGCGCACCGCGCTCGCCTCCGAGCCGCTGCGCCGGGGACTGCTCCTCGCGTCACCGGTGCTCGACAGCCGGCTCGACGCGTACCTGGGCGACACCCGTGCCGAGCCGAGCGGGCGGATGCGCAAGATCGAGCGGTCGGCGCTCGCGTATCTCTACCGCACGGCGTGCAAGACCAGCCCGTTCAGCACCCTCACCCCGGTCGCGACGGGGATCTTCGACGGCGGTCCCGGCGAAGGCACCGCGCCGCGCCCCGGCCTCCGCGCCGCATGGCGCGTCGGCGAACCGGAGGCCTGGACGAGTCACGTACGGCTCAATGTCGTCGCCCTGGGGCGGCTCACCGAGCTGATCCTCGCCGACCCCGTGCGCCGCCAGGACCTCCCCGTCGTGCTGTCCCCGGGCTGGGGCCGCGACGAGGACCGGATCCGCTACGTACGGCAGTGGGTGACGAGCGGCGACGACGACGCCTCCGTCACCTTCGACTCCGTCCGCGACCGGCTGTTCTACCTCCGCGGCAGCGGCACCCTGGAGCGCCTGCTCGCGTTCCTCGACGAGCGGGCGGGGCTGCGCCACCGCGAGCTGGTCGCGTGGCTCGGGACCGAGCACGGCGCCGGCCCCGCCGAGTGCGAGCGGTACGCGGCCGCGCTGCTGCAGCTCGGCATGGTCCAGGTGCCGAGCCTGCGCACCGAGGTGCACAGCCCCGATCCGCTGCGGTCGTTCCAGCGCTCCCTGCGTGACCTGGCGGCCCCGTGGGCCGACGCGCTGGCGGACGCCCTGGACGGACCGGCCGCGTGCCTGGCCGCGTATCCCGCCGCCGGTCTCGCCGAACGGCGCGCGCTCCTGCGGACCCTCCGCGAGCAACTCCTCGACGTCCAGCGGCAGCTGGGAGCGGAGGAGCCCACGCTGCCGCGCACGCTGCTCTACGAGGACGTCAGCGCGGGGTCCGACCTGGGCTGCGGAGCGGGACCTCTGGCAGGTGCGACGGGACAGGCCCTGCGGGCGGTCGAGGGCGTCCTGCCGATGTTCGACCTCACGCTGCCCCACCGCATCACCCTGCACGGATTCTTCCTGGCCCGCTTCGGGCGCGGTGGCCGCTGCGACGACCTGCTCGGCCTCGTCCACGACTTCCACGAGGACTTCTTCGACCAGTACGTGTCCTTCGCCGCGAAACGCACGGCGTTCGACGCGGACGGGGAGTACGTCCCCGAGGAGAACTGGCTCGGCCAGCCCGCGCTGCGCGTCCTGGACGGCGCCCGCCGGCGTTTCGTCGCGGGCATGCGCGAGTTGTGGGGGGCGTGGGGGCGGAGCGGGGCGGACGACGAGCTGCGGCTCCCCGAGGACCTCCTCGCCGCCGTCGCCGGTGAACTGGAGCCGCTCCTCGGCGACTTCACACCCCGGAGCCATCATCTCCAGGTGGCCCTGCCCGCCCCGGACGGTGAGGCGCACGCCCGCGTGGTCCTCAACCGGTCCTACGGCGGACTCGCCTTCCCCTTCAGCCGCTTCACCCACGCCTACGACGGGACGCCGGAGACCGTCCCGCCCGGCGGGGCCGGTCTCTCGGAAAGGTTGCGCGCCGAGCTGCGCGACCGCCGGCCCCCGGGAGCGGTGTTCGCCGAGCTGACCGGTGGCCCCGTCACCAGCAACCTCAATCTGCACGGCAGGCTGACGGACTACCAGATCGTGTGCCCGGGCGAGACGTCCACGGTTCCGGAGGACGCCCGACTCGACCTGAGCGACCTCTCGCTGGAGCACGACGAGCGGACCGACCGCCTCGTCCTGCGCTCGCGCCGGCTCGGCCGCGAGGTCGTCCCGGTCTATCTCGGGTACCTCGTGCCGGTGGCCCTGCCCGAGATCCCCCGCACCCTGCTGCTGCTCTCGCCGAGCTCCATGACCCCGACCGATGTCTGGGGCGGCGTTCCCGAGGGTCCGGCCGTCGACGGGGTCACCCGCAGGCCGAGGGTGGTCCACGGCGACCTCGTGCTGAGCCGGCGCAGCTGGACGGCGGACGCCGCCGTGCTGCCGGTCCGCCGCCCCGGCGCGGACGAGGCGTCGTGGTACCTGGAGTGGCGGCGCTGGCAGCGCCGGCACGGCCTGCCGGACCAGGTCTTCGCCACGGTGCTCCGCGAGGGCCGCCGGGCCCTGGGCGCCAAGCCCGTGTACGTGGACTTCGCGAGTCCGCTGTCGCTGACCTCGTTCGACGCCCTGGTGGACCGCGAGCCGGGCACCGGGGTGGCGTTGCGCGAGATGCTCCCGTCAGGGGACGCGCTGCATCTGACGTCTCCACGGGGCCGGCACGTGGCCGAGCTGGCCGTGGAGACCTTCACCTCCCGCCATCGCACCGAGGACGGCCCGACATGCCCGAACTGATCTCACCGCACCCCGGCCCCGCTCCCCGCGTCACGCCCGTCCCCGGCGCGGGAGCTCCCGGCGTCCCGGCACGGGAACCGGGAGAGTGGATCGCCCTCCAC
The DNA here is from genome assembly GCF_042733785.1 of Streptomyces sp. NPDC059695. Classification (NCBI taxonomy): domain Bacteria; kingdom Bacillati; phylum Actinomycetota; class Actinomycetes; order Kitasatosporales; family Streptomycetaceae; genus Streptomyces; species Streptomyces sp. NPDC059695. Next base: position 41,189 of record NZ_JBHWFF010000001.1, read on the forward strand.
GTCTTCTACGCCGCCAGCCCGCGTCCGATGCTGGTGGACTGCGTCCGGCCGCTCGTCGCCCGGCTCACCGAGGAGGGGCTGCTCGCGGGTCACTTCTTCATCAACTACTGGCTGGAGGGGCCGCACGTGCGGCTGCGGCTGCGCCCCGCGAGCCCCGCCGCGGCCGCCGAGGTGAGAAGGCGGGCCGAGGAGGCGCTCACCGCGTTCCTCAGGAGCCGTCCCGCGCTGTACGAGGTCGACTCCGGCTTCCTCAAGGACTTCTACAACGCCCTGTTCGACATCGAGTTCCCCGGGGAGGACCGGCGAAGCTACATGGGCGACGACGGCCGGATGCGGCTGCGGCCGAACAACAGCTTCAGCGAGGAGCCGTACGCCCCCGAGTACGCCAAGTACGGCGGTCCGGCCGGTGTCGAACTCGCCGAGTGGCACTTCCGTCACTCCAGCGAGCTGGTCGTCGACGCCTTCCGCACCATGAACCTCCACCTCCGCTCCGTGCTGCTGGGCACCTCCGCCCAGCTGATGATGGTGATGGCGAGCTGCTTCCTGCCGGAGGAGGACCGGCTCGCCGACTACCTGGACGGCTACTACCAGTTCTGGCACCGGGCCTTCCCCGGGACCGGGTTCATCGGCTCGAAGGAGTACGAGCGGAACTACGCCGGGACGGCACCCGCCCTGGGCCGCCGGTTCGCCGCCGTCCGCACCGCGATCGCGAGCGGCGAGCTGGAGCGGCTCCCCTCGTTCCTGCGGGGCTGGGCGGAGCACTGCCTGGAACTGCGCGGCCGGGTCGCGGAGCTGACCGGACGGGGCGAGCTCCTCTTCCCGCTCCGGGAGGGCCCCGCACGCGAGGACACCGGGCAGGTGCGCGCGGAACCGGCGGACGCCGTCCCCACGGCGCCGCTCACCCATCTGCCGTCGGTCCTCCCCAGGCTCCTCTCCCCGTACATGCACATGACCAACAACCGGCTGCACGTGACCATCCGCGACGAGGCCTACCTGTCCTTCGTCCTCGGCCAGGTCCTCAGAGACCCGCACGTCCCGGCGGCGGGCGCGTGACCGCCGCCGCCGCGCGGGCCTATCGCCCCGCCCTCCGGCCCGGCGTGCTCCTCGGCCCGCCCCTGCTGCGCGGCCCCCGGACCGTGCACCTCGTCAGGCACCCCGTCACCGGGGCCGCGTTCGAGGTCGGGGTCAAGGAGCACTTCCTCATGGCGCGCCTCGACGGCACCCGGAACCTCGACGACCTCGTGCCCCTGTACGCGCAGCGGTTCGGCCGCCGGCTCGGCGAGGAGCACTGGAACCGGCTCCTGGGCCTCCTCGGCACCCGGGGCCTCCTCGTCGGCGCGCCCGATCCGGCCTCCCCCGCCCCGGCCCCCCGGCGCCCCAACTCCTTCTGGCGCGGCACCCGTCCGATGGTCGCGGACGCCGACGCGACCACCGCACGCCTGCACCGCGTCCTGCGCCCGGTCCTCCGTCCGGCCGTCCAGCTCCCGCTCCTCGCCGCCGTGCTCGCGCTCGTCGGCGCGCTCGCCTGGCGGTCGGGGGAGCTGCTCGACGGCACCGCCGAGACGGTCCGGCAGCCGTTCGCGCTGATGGGCGTCGCACTGTTCCTGTGGGCGAGCATCACGCTCCACGAGCTGGCGCACGGCGTCGCCGCCCAGCACTACGGGGGGCACGTCGCCGAGATCGGCCTGCGCTGGCGGTTCCCCGCCGCCCTCCTCTACTGCACGGTGGACAACTACCTCTTCCTGCCGGGCAGGAGCGCCAAGCTGGTCGTCGCCGGAGCCGGCGCCCACCTCAACATGGTGCTGCTGCTGCCCTTCGGCGTCTGGTGGTTCCTCCTGCCGGACGGCGCGGCGGAGCGTTCCCCGCTCGCCGGTCTCCTGGTGCTCGGCACGATCCAGGCCCTGAGCAATCTCGTACCGCTGCCTCCGCTCGACGGGTACCGGATGCTCGGGCACGCCCTCGGAGCCGCTCACCTCGCCCCCGAGACCCGGACCTATCTGGCCCTGCGCCGTCGCGGGGCGGCGGGGGCCGAGGCCCTGGCCGGCTACTCGGCACGGGCCCGGCGCATCTACACGGCGTACGCGCTCGGCTCCACCGCCCTGGTCCTGCTCGCCGCGGCGGCCACGATCACGTTCGTCCTCCACCTGCTCGGCTGACCCGAAGGAACGACGCACCGCATGAGTGAGGTACAGGCCATGTCAACCACATCCGCCGCGGGCGGTCCGCCGACCGCCGCCGTCCTGGTCCGGGGTGTCTCCAAGCGGTACGGGGACCGCCAGGCCCTGGACGACGTCTCCCTGGAGATCCACCGGGGCGAGTTCTTCGGCCTGCTCGGCCCCAACGGCGCGGGCAAGTCCACCCTGATCGAGATCATGGAGGGACTGCGCCGGGCCGACGCGGGCACGGTCGCCGTCTTCGGCGAGTCCCCCTGGCCCCGCAACACGGCACTGCTGCCCCGGCTCGGCGTGCAGACCCAGAGCTCGGCGTTCTTCGTCCGGCAGACCGCCCACGAGCATCTGCGGACCGTCGCCGCGCTCTACGGCGCGCCGCGCGGCGCCGTCGACGCCACCCTCGATTCCGTGGGTCTCACCGAGCAGCGGGGCGTCCAGGTCGAGAACCTCTCGGGTGGGCAGCGGCAACGCCTTGCGATCGCCTCCGCGCTCGTCCACGGTCCCGAGCTGATCTTCCTCGACGAGCCGACCGCCGCGCTGGACCCGCAGGCGCGCCGTGCCCTGTGGGAGGTGCTCCGGGGTCTCAAGGCGGAGGGGCGCACGATCGTGCACACCACCCACCACCTCGACGAGGCGGAGGCGCTCTGCGACCGGATCGCCATCCTGGTGGACGGGCGGATCGCCGTGACCGACTCCCCGCACCACCTGGTCGGCGCCTCGCGGGCCCCGAGCCGCCTCCTGCTTCCGCTGGGCCGTCTCGACCCGGACCGGGCCGCGGCGATCGAGGGCGTCGAACGGGTCACCGTCGAGGGCGGCTCACTGGTCCTGGAGACCCACGCGTCCGGCCGTGTCCTCTCCGCCGTGGACCGGCTCGTCGGTCTCGACGGCGTCCAGACCCGCTCACCCGGCCTCGAAGACGTCTACCTCGACCTGACCGCCCGCCTCACCGGTGCCGGACGGTCCGGCCACCCGCACGCCGAGACCACGGAGTCCTGACCATGAGCGCCTATGCCGCACTGACCGGGGCGGGCTACCGTGCCCAGGTCCGCGACCGGACCACCCTCTTCTTCACGTTCGCCTTCCCCCTCCTCTTCCTCGTCGTCTTCGGGCTGATCTTCCGAGGCCAGGCCGTGCAGGAGAGCGGGCTGTCCTACCTCTCGTACACCGCGTCCGGCGTGCTGTCCTGGGGCGTGGCGAACGCCGCCGTGTTCGGCATCGCCTTCACCCTCATGCAGTGGCGGACCGACGACATCCTGCGGCTGATCCGGATGTCCCCGGCCCCGCTCTCGGCCGTCATCGGCTCCCGCTACGTCATCGCGCTGGTCGTCGGCGCCGTCCAGTCACTGCTGTTCGTCGGGGTCGCGATGCTGCCCGTGTTCGGCCTCGAACCGGCCGCCGGCTGGCCGCTGTTGATCCCGGTCCTGATCCTGGGCATCACGACCTTCCTCCTGCTCGGGGTGATCATCGGGTCGTTCGCGAACACGCCCGAGTCGGTCGCGGCCGTCGCCAACTTCCTGATGCTGCCCATGGCGTTCCTGTCCGGGTCCTTCTTCCCCCTCGACTCGATGCCGTCCTGGCTGCGGAACGTCTCGCTCGCCATGCCGCTGCGCTATCTCAACGACGCCGTGTCCCACGCGCTCGCCGGCCGCGGCGACTCCTCCGACGTGTGGGTGGGATGCGCCGGACTGCTCGTGTTCGCCCTGGTCTTCGGCGCGGTCGCGGTGAAGACCTTCCGCTGGACCAGGTCGTCGTGAGCGCCGCCGGAAGCACCTCGGGCGTGGCCGCGCCGCCCCTGCCGCTGCCCATGGACGAGGCACGGGCCGGTCTGCGGGCCGCGCTCGCCGTGCGACTCGGCCGCGACGTTCCCGTCGTCCCGGTCGGGGCCACGGACGCCGGCGCACCGCTCGGCGGCCGGGGAGCCCCGGACCCCTGGGCGGCCGAGCGCGCCGGCGCCCGTGTCCACCTCACGTCCTCCGCGGTGCTCGTCGGCCCGTGGGGCGGGGACGGCACCGCGCCGGCCTGCGGCCGCTGCCTCGCCCTGCGCTGGCAGCGCCTGCGCAGCCGCAGCGAGCGCGACGCGCTGGAGACCGGCGGGCCGGACGGTCCTCGACCGGCCGGGGTGTGGCCGCTGCTCACCGACCACGTGTACGACGCGGTGGCGGCCCTCCACCAGGCCGTGCTCGACGGCCGACCCGGGGCCGAGCCCGCCGCGCCGGACCCCGCCGACCGGGCGCTGCCGCAGGTCTCCCGTGTCGACCTGTCGACGCTCGCGGTCCGCACGTACCCGCTCCTCGCCGATCCGCTCTGCCCCGACTGCGCGCCCGACCGCACCCCGGCCGGACCGCGCCCGATGGCCCTCGTCGGGCGCCGGAAGCCGGACCCCGGCACGTACCGGCTGCGTGCCGCGTCCTCGTACCCCCTGCCGCGCGAGGCGCTCGCCAACCCGGTGTGCGGGGCGCTCGGCGGCGGGACGTGGATCAGCGTCACCTCGCCGACGACCGCGCCGGTCGCCGGGAGCGTCTTCGTGCGCGGATACGCGGGTCTCAACGACGTCACGTGGAGCGGCCAGGAGAACACCTTCTCCACCAGCCGCACCCTGGCCTTCCTGGAGGGCCTCGAACGGTACGCGGGAACCCACCGGCGCGGCGGGCACACCCCCGTGACCGGCTCCTGGAACGCGCTCCGGGACGATGCCGTCGACCCCGCGACCTGCGGCTTCTACGATCCGCGCACCTACCGCGAGGACCCTCTGGTCGACCCGTTCGACCCGGACCGCGCCATCCCCTGGGAGTGGGGCTGGTCGCTCCGCGACGAGCGCCCGGTCCTGGTCCCCTCCCGGCTCGTGTACTACAGCGCGGGCCTCGCCGCCGACAACTTCGTCTTCGAGTGCTCCAACGGCTGCGCCATCGGCGGCAGCCTCGAGGAGGCGGTCCTCGGCGGGCTGCTCGAACTCGTCGAGCGGGACGCCTTCCTGAACGCCTGGTACGGCGACGCCCGGCTCACCGAGATCGACCTGGACACCGTCGGCGGCCGGACGGCCGCGGCCATGGCGGAACGAGCGGCGCTCCAGGGGTACGACGTCCACGTCCTGGACAACCGCATCGACCTGCCGGTCCCCGTGGTCACCGCGGTGGCCGTACGCCGGGACGGCGGCCCCGGCACCCTCTCGTTCGCGGCGGCGGCCTCGCTCGACCCCCGGTCCGCGGTGGAGGGCGCCCTGTCGGAGGTGCTCACCTACATCCCGCACCTCTCCCGCCAGACGCAGGAGCGGAGGGCAGAACTGGAGGCCATGGCGGACGATTTCGGCCTCGTCCGTCATCTGAAGGACCACGCGCAGCTGTACGGGCTGCCGCGGATGGCGGTGCACGCCCGGGGTTATCTGGAGCCCCTGGCGGTGCGTGGCTCCGAGGAGGTCTACCGGGACTGGGAATCGTCCGGCCGGCCGAGGACGGACGACCTCCGGGACGACGTCCGGGCCGTGACCGACCTGCTCGCCGGGGCCGGCCACGACGTGATCGTCGTCGACCAGACCACTCCCGAGCAGGAACGGATGGGGCTGTGCACGGTGAGCACCCTCGTACCGGGTCTGCTGCCGATCGACTTCGGCTGGAACCGGCAGCGGGCACCGCTGCTGCCCCGGCTGCGGACGGCCCTGCGCCGGGGCGGCCATCGCGCGACGGACCTGACCGACGCCGAGATCCGCCGGGTCCCGCACCCGTTTCCGTAGCCCCGTCGCGCCGGAACGCAGGGCGCCCGGTGTCCGGGGAACGGACACCGGGCGCTCCTCCGGCCCGGATCAGGCGGAGCAGGAGGTGGTGCTGGTGGTGGAGCTGCAGGTCGAGGTCGAGCTGGTGCTGGTGGAGCCGGCCAGCACGACCTCGCTGGCGTCCGAGTAGTCGGAGATCTCGAACGTCTCGGCCTCGAGCTCCAGGATCTCGTCGGCGAGCGTGCTCAGGTCCTTGTTCATGGCGCCTCCTCTTGACCACGGTCCCGCACGGGACCGCCCGGGGGTGTGTACACGTCCCATTGCACCGCCGCCCGCTCACCGTTCGGCACGTCTCCCGCACGCACATCGCTGGCACGCGACGCCAGCGGCGCGCCTCTCCCCCTGGAGCCCCGTGAACCAGCCCGAACCCCCCGACCCGGTCCTCGCCCCGGCCGGGGTGGCACTGCGTCCCGCTCTCACCCTCTATCTGGACGTCCACCGGAACCCCGAGCCGTCCGGCGAGGAGCGCCGCACGGCCGGGCTCTTCGCGGACCGCCTCGCGGCCCTGGGCCTCGACGTCACCCGCGGAGTCGGCGGCCACGGTGTGGTCGGCGTCCTGCGCAACGGCGAGGGCCCACGGGTGTATCTGCGGGCCGAACTCGACGCCCTTCCCCTGGAGGAGCGGACCGGGCTCCCGTACGCCTCCGGGAACGGCGCCATGCACGCCTGCGGCCATGACCTCCACCTCGCCGCCGCGACCGGGGCGGTGGACCTCCTGGCGCGGGCGGCCGAGCGGTGGCGGGGGACCCTCGTGGTCCTCGGCCAGCCGGCCGAGGAGACGCTGACGGGCGCACGCGCGATGCTGGAGGACGGTCTGTACGAGCGGTTCGGCAGGCCGGACGTGGTCCTCGCCCAGCACGCGGCGCCGCTGCCCTCCGGCATGGTCGCGCACGGCACCCGGCACGCCCCGATGACGGCGGCGAGCACCGCGCTCGACGTCGTGCTGCACGGGCGCGGGGGGCACGCCGGGACACCGCACCTGGCCGTGGACCCGGTGGTGACGGCCGCGGCCGTGATCACCCGTCTGCAGACGGTCGTCTCGCGCGAGAGCTCCCCCGCCGACCAGCTCACCCTCACCGTCGGCACCGTGCGGGCGGGCACGGCGGTGAACGTGGTGCCGGACACGGCGGAACTGGGCATCGGCCTGCGGGCCCTCACGGACGCGTCCCTCGACCGGGCGCTCGCGGCGGTGGAGCGCATCGTGCGGGCCGAGTGCTCCGCCTCCGCCTGCCCGCGCGAGCCGGGGATCACGACCGTCTCACGCACCCCGGCCCTGTGGGGCGATCCGTCCGCGACCCGGGTGGTCCGCGCCGCGCACACGGGGCTCTACGGTTCCGCCCGGGTCGCCGACTGGCCGCCGTCGCTGGCCTCGGAGGACTTCCCGCTGTACGGCGGCGCGGGCGCCGCGGTCCACGGCGAGGAGGACGTCCCGCTCGTCTACTGGATGGTCGGCACCGCGAGCCCTCGCCAGTGGACGGCCTCGGCGGGCCGGCTCCCCCCGAACCACTCGCCCCTCTTCGCCCCCGACCCGCGCACGGCCCTGCCGGCGGCCGTCAACGCCTTGGCGGTGGCGGCTCTCAGCGTGCTCGCGGGGCCGGAGACCCCGGGACGAGCCGCTCCGGGACCGAAGTCAGCACGGCTCGGGCGGCGGCCGCCGCCCGAACCGTGCTGACGCCGGCGCCGCCCCGGGAGCGACCGGCCGTCGGGCGGCGGCGGCCCGGGGT
>NZ_JBHWFF010000001.1:48859-53158 GCF_042733785.1 Streptomyces sp. NPDC059695
GGGGGGCGGGGCGCGCGCCCCCCGGCGCCCCCGCCCGCCCGGCCCCCCCCGGGCCGCGGCGGCGCCCCCCCCCCGCGCCCCCGGCCCCCCCCCGCCGGCGCCGACCCGGGAGCGACCGGCCGTCGGGCGTCGGCGGCCCGGGTTCAGGTGTTTCGTTCCGTCCACTCGTCGGGGGGAAGCAGGTCCTTGGCCCTTCGTTCCATCAACACGGGCAGGTAGGTACGCACCCGTGCGTACCTGAGCTCCTCGTACGCCGTCTGCACCGACTTCTGCACCAGGTCGACGTCCAGTCGGGGGTGCGCCTTCACCAGCCGCCCGACGACAAGAAGGATGGCGCGGGCGTCTTCCTCCGAATCCGCCATCAGGCACCTCGGTCTCCGCTCGGTGAACGCGTCCCCTCCAGTCTCAGGGAGCGGCTCGCACCAGGGAAGTCGATCTTTCGCCGCGGTCGCGCGGCCGGAGGTGCCGGTCGCCGGGCCGGCGGGTCCGGCGGCTTCACCCGACTTCACCCGCAGTCGACGTCTTCCCGAGCACACCGCCTACCCGCGTTTGCATATATAGCGCGCATGCAATTATTGTCGAGGCATGCAAAGGGATCGTTCAAGCAATTCCGGAAGGGGGCGTGCCATGCCGCTCGCTCTGCTCGCTCTCGCGGTCGGAGCCTTCGGCATCGGTACGACCGAGTTCGTGATCATGGGCCTGCTGCCGGAGATCGCCGCCGACTACGAGGTCGCCATCCCCACCGCGGGCCTCCTGGTCACCGGCTACGCGCTCGGCGTCGTCGTCGGCGCACCGCTGCTCACCGTCTTCGGGACCAAGGTCAGCCGCAAGCGGATGCTGATGCTGCTGATGGGCCTGTTCGTGCTCGGCAACCTGATCTCCGCACTCGCCCCGAGCTTCGGGCTGATGCTGACCGGCCGCGTCGTCGCCTCGCTCGCCCACGGCTCGTTCTTCGGCATCGGGTCGGTCGTGGCCGCCGAGCTGGTCGCGCCGGAGAAGAAGGCCGGCGCCATCGCCACCATGTTCACCGGTCTGACCGTCGCCAACATCGTCGGCGTGCCGCTCGGCACCTTCATCGGCCAGGCCGTGGGCTGGCGCACCACCTTCGCGATCGTCGCGGCACTCGGTGTGGTCGGGCTCCTCGGCATCGCCCGGCTCGTGCCCGCCCTGCCCCGCCCCGAAGGCGCCCGGCTGCGCGGCGAGCTCAAGGCCTTCCGGAACCCGCAGGTCCTGCTCGCCATGGCGATGACCGTGCTCGGCTTCGGCGGCGTCTTCGCCGCGATCACCTACATCGCGCCGATGATGACCCACGTCGCCGGCTACGCGGACGGTTCCGTCACCTGGCTCCTCGTCCTCTTCGGTGTCGGCATGTTCCTCGGCAACCTCCTCGGCGGCCGCTTCGCCGACCGCGCGCTGATGCCCCTGCTGTACGTGGCCCTCGGCGGCCTGGCCGTCGTGCTCGCGCTGTTCACCGTGACCGCGCACCACAAGGTCCTCGCCGCGATCACCGTCCTCCTCGTCGGGGCGCTCGGCTTCGCCACCGTGCCCCCGCTCCAGAAGCGCGTCCTGGACCAGGCCCACGGCGCCCCCACCCTGGCCTCCGCCGTCAACATCGGCGCCTTCAACCTCGGCAACGCCCTCGCCGCCTGGCTCGGTGGCCTCGTCATCGCCGCCGGCCTCGGCTGGACCGCCCCGAACTGGGTCGGCGCCGCCCTCGCCGGCGCCGCGCTGCTCCTCGCCCTCTGGTCGGCGGCGCTGGAGCGCCGGGGGCCCCCCCCCCGCCCCCCCGCCCCCCCCCCCCCGCCCCCCCCCCCGCCTCCCCCGCGGGGGGGGGGGGGGGGGGGGGGGGGGGGGGGGCGGGGCCGCGGGGGGGGGGGCCCGGGGGGGGGGGGGGCCGCGGCGGGGGGGGGGGGCGCGGGCGCCCGCCCCCACTCCCGCACCCGTCCCCCACTGAACCCACCCGACTCTCCCCCTCACCCCGCGCGCACCGCGCCCAGCCCGTCAAGGAGCACCCGCCCGCCATGGCACCGTCCACCGCTTCCGCCGTCCCCACGATCACCCTGAACAACGGCGTCGAGATCCCGCAGCTCGGCTTCGGCGTCTTCCAGGTCGCCGACGACGCGACCACCACCGCCGTCACGGCCGCCCTCGAGGCCGGGTACCGCAGCATCGACACCGCCGCCGTCTACGGCAACGAGGCCGGTGTCGGCCGCGCCCTCGCTGCGTCCGGGCTGGCCCGCGAGGACCTGTTCGTCACCACCAAGCTGTGGAACGCCGACCAGGGGTACGACTCCACCCTGCGCGCCTTCGACGCCAGTCTGGCCAAGCTCGGCCTGGACTACGTCGACCTGTACCTCATCCACTGGCCGACCCCGGCCCGTGACCTGTACCGCGACTCCTGGCGCGCCCTGGAGCGCCTCGCCGAGGAGGGCCGGATCCGTGCCGCCGGCGTCTCCAACTTCCAGCCCGAGCACCTGCGCCGACTCATGGACGGAGCCGCGCTGACCCCGGCCGTCAACCAGATCGAACTGCACCCGGCGCTGCAGCAGTCGGAACTCCGCGCCGTCCACGGCGAGCACCGGATCGTGACGGAGGCGTGGAGCCCGCTGGCGCAGGGTGCGGTCCTCGACGACCCGGCGATCGTCGCGATCGCCGCAGCCCACGGCGCGTCACCCGCCCAGGTCGTCATCCGCTGGCACCTGCAGCTCGGCAACGTGGTCATCCCCAAGTCGGTCACTCCGGCCCGCATCCGCGCCAACTTCGACGTGTTCGGCTTCGTCCTGACGGACGAGGAGATGGCGGTGATCGCCGGTCTCGACCGCGACCTGCGGACCGGCCCGCACCCCGACGAGCTGAACTGACCCCGCGCGTCATCCGGCGGGCGTGCCCGGCCTGACCCGACGGACGGGACGGAGGAGCCGCGCAGACGCTCCTCGGGTCGTCCCCGACGAACAGGTCAGGGCTGGTCGGGCACGGCGGCGTCGGGGGCCGGAACCGTCCTCCTCCTGCGGTACACCACCACCCCGCACACCGCGAGGAGGAGGACGGCCACGGCGGACACCCCGAGGGCCGTCCGTTCGGCGAAGAGCCTGGCCAGCACTTCGAGCACGCCGAGCCCCGCGGTCGCGTAGATCAGGGCCCAGGCAGCCCCGCCCACGAAGAGAGCGGGGAGGTAGCGGGGCAACGGCATGCGCAGGCTGCCCGCGAGGAAGTTGGCGGCGGTCTGGAAGCCGACGGTCAGGAACGAGACGGCCACCACCGGCGCGCCCCACCTCTGGATCGCCCGCTCGGCACGCTGGAACTTCGCGGACGAGATCCGCCCCGCGAACCTGCTGCGCCGGGCACCGGCGCCGGCGAGCCACCCGACGGCGAACGTTCCTCCGGCGCGGAGCAGGATGATGACGTACAGGGCTCCGGCCGTGAGCGCGACCTTATCCACGGCGCCTCGTCCCGGGCAGCGGAACGAGACCCGCGTGCCCCGTCATCCGCCGCGGGCGGCCCGGAGGGCGGGGCGCGGGTTGCGCGCAAGCCCGGTCGTCGTCACTCACCTGCGCCCGCCTCTGCCCGATCCGCCGTCTGGATTCCCACCCGCCGCACCGGAACAGGTCCCGCACGCTAGGCAAGGCCAGCCTAACCTAATGGGTCGCAGGTGGTACACGGCGCCCACTGCACGGACAGCAGGACATCAGGCCCGAGGGGTGCCGGACCAAGATTCCCTGAAGCGAAAGCAAAGCTAAAACAATCTGATCGATCTTGCGCAAAGCTGTGCTCCGCGCGAGCGGAATCCAGCTCGCGTCACCCGCGTCATGGGGGAGATACATGAACTGGTACCTCGAAGTCCTCAAGAAATACGTGGTGTTCACCGGGCGTGCGCGCCGCCGGGAACACTGGATGTTCTTACTCTTCAACATCATCGCGGTGATCGTCGTCATCGCGGTGGACCTCGCGATCGGCACCTTCCCGCTGCTCTATCCGGTCTACTTCCTGGCCGTGCTCCTGCCGCACCTGGGCGTCACCGTCCGCCGCCTGCACGACACCGGCCGCTCCGGCTGGTCGATCCTCCTCGGTCTGATACCCGTGGTCGGCGCCGTCGTCCTGATCGCCTTCCTCGCCACCGAGGGCGAGCGGGACGACAACGCGTACGGCCCCAGCCCGAAGCCCGCCACGGCGTACTGACGCACCCGCCCTCGACCCCCGGCCGGGGGGCGAGGGCGGGACAGGGGCGTTGGGGGCGGAGGGGCGGATTGGGTAGACCGGGGTCCAGCGCGCGGTGCCCGTGGACGTGGCCCCGTTCGACCA
>NZ_JBHWFF010000001.1:53168-83372 GCF_042733785.1 Streptomyces sp. NPDC059695
CCGCCCGCGGGGCGCCCCGCCGCCCCCACCCCGCACCCCCCCCCCCCCCCCCCCCCCGGCCCCGCGCCGCGCCCCCCCCCCCCGCGCGCGGGGGGGGGCGGCCCCCCCCCCGGGACAGGGGCGATCGGTCAGCAGGGGCGGATGTGGAAGACGGGGGTCCAGCTCGCGGTGCCCGTGGACTTGGCCACGTTCGACCAGCGTTCGCTGCCGTCGGAGTTGTAGAAGCGGGCTCGCGTGCCGGGGGTCTGGTTGTTGTTGAAGGTGCCGTCGCCGATGCCGTCGAAGTCGTAGGAGCCGCAGCGGTAGAAGTCGTAGTTCCGGCCGCGTCCGTCCGTGATGCACAGATGACCGTCCCCGCAGGCCAGGGCCGTCTCGGGCGAGGCCAGGTCGCGGGTTTCGGAGCGGCCGGGCACGGCGAGGGTGACGGTGCCGCCGGCGGTGGCGAGCCGGTTCGCGGAGATCTGGCGGGCCTGCGGATCCCGTGCGAGGAACGAGTCGACCTGGCGCTGGAGCTCCGCCGTCTGCTTCTCGGAGAGTCCGGCGGCGGCGGCCTGCCCGGCGTACTCGGCCTGCCGGCCGGTCGGCGCGGTCGAGGCGTGGGCGGACAGGACGGGTCCTGCGATCAGGGCGGCTGCGGCGGTCATGAGCGCCAGGGTCGTGCGCGCGGACATGATGGATCCCCTCTGCTTCCTGCAAGCGGAAGGCGTCCCGATTCCACGACGGGCCGCCCGGATATCGGTGTCCACCCTTCCACGGGCAGAGCAGCCCATTAAGGACGAAATCGGTCTCCGAGAGGGGACTTCGACCCGCATCACCCCCATCTCGCGTACCACCAGCTCCACTCGCCTCGCACGCGCGTACGCACATCGATGCATGGGGCAACGATTCTTCTCCCAGGGGACACGGACGCGTCCGGCCGCCCGCCGTGACGACGCGACCGGTCGGGCCCGGTGGCGTGAAAGAAGCGGAACGCGATCGCGGCACCACGTCGCCACCTCCCCCGCCCGGCCGCGACGCTCTTGCGCGCACGGTCCGGCTGCAGTGGTCTGTCCCCCATGAAGAAGAGAAGCGTGTGGGCACTGGCCACGGCTCTGGCCGTGGCGCCCCTTCTGGCGGCGGGCGTGCCGGGGCCGCCCGCGCAGGCCGTCGCGTCGCGCGCCGGGGCGTCCCCGTCCCCCGTTGACTCCGTACGCGTACGCGGCGTGAACCTGGACACGGTCACGATCCCCGAGTTACAGGAGCACATGAGCCGCGGGTCCCTGACCGCGTCCGAGCTGACATCGGCGTACCTGCGGCGGATCGAGGCGGTCGATCCGAAGATCGACGCGGTGCTGCGCGTCAGCCCCACGGCGCTCAGCCAGGCGGCCGCCAGTGACCTCAGACATCGCCGCGGGAAGGTCCGCGGCCCGCTCGACGGCATTCCCGTCCTGCTGAAGGACAACGTGAACACCCGCGACATGCCGACGACGGCCGGGTCGCTCGCGCTGGCGGGAAGCCCGCCGGACACGGACGCGGAACTGGTCGGGAGGCTGCGTGCGGCCGGAGCGGTGATCCTCGGCAAGACCAACATGTCCGAATGGGCCAACTTCCGTGCGGCCAGGCCGACGTCGGGCTGGTCGGCGGTGGGCGGACAGACGCACAACCCGTACGTCCTGGACCGCAATCCGTGCGGCTCGTCCTCGGGATCGGCCGCCGCCGTCGCCGCGTCCCTGGCGCAGGTGGCGATCGGCACCGAGACGGACGGCTCGATCGTCTGTCCGGCCGGGATGAACGGGGTCGTGGGTCACAAACCCAGCCTCGGACTGGTCAGCCGGTCCGGGGTCGTCCCCATCTCCTCCGAGCAGGACACGGCGGGTCCCATGGCGCGCAATGTCGTCGACACCGCGATCACCCTCGCGGTGCTCAGCGGTCACGGGGGTGCGGGATCCGGCGACGCCTTCGGCCGTACGGAGGCGGTCACGCGTGGCGGTGCCCTGCGCGGCAAACGGATCGGCCTGTGGCGGCTCCCCTCGCTCGGCGCCGACGTGGACGCCCTGATGACCCGGACCGCGGCGCGGCTGCGGGCCGCCGGGGCCCGGGTCGTCGAGGTGACACCGCCGTACCAGGACCGGCTCGCCGAGCTCGAGTTCCCGGCCCTGCTCAGCGAGTTCCACCGGGACATCGACGCCTACCTCGCCTCGCGCGAGGGGCCTCGTGACCTCGCCGCGCTGATCGAGTTCAACCGTACGCATCCGGCCGAGCGGACCTGCTTCGGCGGGCAGGAGCTGTTCGAGCAGGCCCTGGCCGCGCCGCCGACCACGGACCCGCGCCACCGGGCCGCGCGAGCCGAGCTGAAGGACCTGTCCCGGCGGTCCATCGACGAGACCATGGCCGCGTACGGCCTGGACGCCATCGCCTCCCCGGCGAACCCGCCCGCGTGGACGACCGACTGCGCGCGGGGCGACAACGACGTGATCCCCTCCTCCACGCCGGCGGCGGTCGCCGGGTACCCCTCCCTGTCCGTACCCGCCGGTTCCGTCGGCGAGCTGCCGGTGGGTCTGCTCCTGATGTCCGGCGACCGTCAGGACGCCGCACTGCTGTCGCTGGGAGCGGCGGTCGAGCAGCGGCTCAGGGCCTGGCGCGCACCCCGGTTCCTGCCGACGGTGGGACCGCGTCCGGTCGCGTAGCCGGGGCGGCCGTCCCTGGCGGGGGACGACCGCCCCGGCCGGCCCGCCGGCTCAGGAGGGCTGGTGGGTCCACTTCTGGTTGGCGGCGCCCGTGCACGTCCAGATCTGGGCGCGGGTGCCGTCGGCCGAGGAGTTGCCGGTGATGTCCAGGCACTTGTCGGCGGCTGTGTTCACGACGTCGTGTGCCGTGGGGTGGTACGACCAGCGCTGCGCACCGGTCCCGTTGCAGGTGTAGAGCTGAGCCCTGGTGCCGTCGGCGGTTCCGGCTCCCGTGACGTCGAGGCACTTGCCCAGGGCCCGGACGGTGCCGTCGGCGGCGAGCGTCCAGCGCTGGGCCGCGGTTCCGTTGCAGGTGTGGAGCTGGACGGGGGTGCCGTCGGCGGTGGCCGCTCCGGCGACGTCGAGGCACTTCCCGGCGAGGCCGGTCAGCGGTCCGCTCGGCGCGCCCGTGGCCGTACCGGACCAGGTGAAGGTGGCGGTGGTCCGGGCGGGCAGGGTGTACGTGAAGGACTGGCCGCCCCAGTCGACGCGGAGGGACCGGGCGGAGGAGCCGCCGTTGTGGGCGATGAGCGCCTTCGATCCGTCCGGGTTGCGCCAGGCGACGTTCGGGACGGTGGAGTCGTCGGTGGAGGCGATCCGGTACGCGCCGGGCCGGACGAACTTGGTGAGGTGGCCGGTCGTGTAGTACTCGATCGTGTAGTCGACCTGCCCGGCGCGCGCGCCGCCCTCCTGGACGGTGATCAGCCCGGTGCAGGTGCCACAGCCGCCGTTGTGCGGGCCCATGTCCTGGTTGAGCGCCAGGCTCCACTTCACCAGGCTGCCGCTCCAGTTCCGGGCGTAGCCGACGAGGTCCTTCAGGTCCTCGTCGTGCTGGTTCGTGATCCAGGTGCCGCCGGAGTGCTCCGTGCTGAACTGCCGCACGGTCGGGTACTGGTCGTGGACCTGACTGCCGACGGCCGGGTCTCCGGCGTAGCCGTGCCAGGCGATGCCGCCGAAGAGGGGGTCGTTCCGTACTCCGCTGTCGCCCAGGACGGCCGCGCCGAAGTTCGCGTAGTCGCCGTAGTTCCAGTCGTGCACGAGGACCTTGGTGGTGATGCCGGCGGCGCGGAAGGCCGGGTAGACGTGGTTCTTGGTGAACTCGACCAGACCGGAGGGGTTCCAGCTCATGCCCGGGTAGTTCATGGCGGTGGGGTTGGCGGCCTGGCAGCAGTTGGGCTCGTTCTGGACGGAGAGGTAGTCGACCTTGACCCCGGCGGCCTGGTAGCTCTGGATGTACTTGACGAGGTACTGGGCGTAGAGCGGGTAGTACTCCCACTTCAGCCAGCCCATCTGGTCCATCCGGCCGTTGTCCTTCATCCATCCCGGGGCGCTCCACGGCACCGCCTTCACCCGGAGCGCGGGGTTGAGCTGCTTGGCCTGGGCGGTCAGCAGCCGCACGTTCGTGTCGTAGCCGTTGGTGCCGAAGTCGGCGAGGTCGCAGCAGGTGTCGTCGAGGGAGACGTTGCCGGGCCGGGAGAGGTCGGACGCCCCGATCGGGTTGCGGACGAAGGAGAGGCCGATGCCGTCGGTCGGCGAGAACAGCTTGCGCATGACCTCGTCGCGGGTGGCGGCGCTGACGGCCCCGCCGCGCAGGAGATGGGCGGTCGTGTCGGTGAGGGACGCTCCGGCGCCCTCGAACTGCTGGTAGGTGACGGACTCGTCGACGGTGATGGTGCGGCTCGCGCCGCCGCCGGCGGGGCCGAAGGCGACCGGCGTCTGCGGGGCGAGGCCCCGCGTCACGGTGCGGCCTCCGGCGTCGGAGGTGGTCGTCAGCCAGACGTCCACCCGCTCGCCGGCGGCCTGCGCGACGCCTGGGCCGGTCACGACGAGACCGCTCGCGAGCAGGGCACCGGACACGAGAGCGGCGAGACGGCGGGGACGCGACCGCCCGCGTCGCGCGTACGACCAGGAACGGCTCAGCACCTGACATGCCTTTCGGTGGGGGACGCTCGGGCCCGGCAGGGACGGCCCGGTCGAACCGGGTCCGGCCCGCGCGCGCCACAAAACGACGGCAAGGCTTTTATCAAGGTGTGAAGTTATGGAGCCACCGGACCTCTCGTCAAGCCCTCTCACGCGTCAACTCGGCTTGGAAGAGGGCTTGTTCGGCTCATCGACGACCCGGAAGCGCGGTCGGCCCATGGGAACAGCCCCCGACGGGGCCGGCGTGGCCGTCGATGAGGATGATGGACAGATGTCCGGGTATCATGGACATCTGTCCATCACATCGAGAGGTCCGCGTTCTCATGGAATCCACCGCACACGTCCTGGTCGGGCTCGTAGCCGCCCTGCACGCCTACTTCCTGGTCCTGGAGATGTTCCTGTGGCAGCGGGCACCCGGCCGCAGGCTCTCGGGCTTCGACGCCGCCATGGCCAGGGCCACCGCGCCCCTGGCCGCGAACCAGGGCCTCTACAACGGATTCCTGGCCGCGGGACTCGTCTGGGGGCTGGTCGCGGACGACCCCACGGGGTCCGGGGCCCAGATCTTCTTCCTCGTGTGCGTGGTCGTCGCCGGTCTCTACGGCGGACTCACCACGAACCGGCGCATCCTCGCGGCCCAGGCGGCGCCCGGCGCCCTCGCGCTCGCCGCCGTCCTGATCGCCCGATGACCGCCGCCCCCGCCGATCCCCGCACGGCGCGCACCAGGGCCAAGCTCGGCCGGGCGCTCCTGGAGGAATGCGCCCAGCGCCCGCTGGCGGACGTGACCGTCGCCGCGCTCGTACGCCGGGCGGGGGTCGGGCGCGCCACGTTCTACCTGCACTACGCCGACCTGGAGGCCCTCGCCGTCGACGCCTGCGCGGACATCGTCCGCGAAGCCGTGGACGCCCTGCACGCGTGGCGGGGCGCACCCGACCCCGAGGCACCTCCCGCGGCCCTGCTGGCGTTCTTCGAGGACATCGCCCCGCACACCTCGCTCTACCGCGAGCTGCTGCGCCCGGGCGGCAGCGGCCCCCTCGGCCTCGTGCTCCACCAGGACCTGCGGGCCCGGAGCCGGTCCGAGCGCGCGCTGGCGGGCGCCCCGGAGCCCGACCTGGTCGCCTCGGCCGTGGCGGCGACGTTCGCGGGAGTGCTCGCCGACTGGCTGCACGGCCTCATCGACGCCACCCCGCCCGAGATCGCACACCGCGTCTGGCGCCTCCTCGTCACCCTGCACCGCACGCCGCTCCGGGAGGCGAGGGGGACGAGCGGATCGGCGGGATGACGGGGCGGGCCCGCCCCGATGCCGCCCTCGGGGGTGGCCGAAACCCGTTTGCCGGACCGTGGCGGCCGCTGCTACGTTGCCCGTGGCCGTGCGAGAGAACAAGGAGGTGGTACCCGTGAACGTATCGACGTGGGTGCTCTCCTCCGGGGTCACGGTCGGGCGATAGGTCGTCGTCCGGGAGCGCCGTCACTGTGCACTCCGAAAGGCACGACCATGCATGTCACTTCCGAACAGCGCCTCGACGACGACATCCGCGAGCGCGCGTTCACCCTCGGCGACATCCCCGGCATCCTCTGGACCCCCGCGTCCGCGTCCACCTCCGCACCGGCACCTCTGATCCTGCTGGGACACCCTCCCCTCGGGCTGAGCGCCATGTACCCGCGGCTCCTGGACCGGGCCCGGCACGCTGCGGCACAGGGCTTCGCCGCCGCCACCATCGAGCTTCCCGGAAGCGGTGACCGGCCCCGGCTGCCCGCCGTCGACCGGGCCCGCGCCGACCTCCGCCGGGCCGTCGAGGCGGGCGAACCCGTCACCGACGAGATCATCGACGCCCTCGTCCTCCCGCTCGTCGACCGGGCCGTCCCCGAATGGCGGGCCGCCCTCGACGCCCTGCTGTCCTTGCCCGAGATCGGCGGCCCCGTCGGGTACTCGGGCGGAGTGATCTCCATCGGCGTCCGGCTCGCGGTGGTCGAGCCCCGCGTCTCCGCCGCCGTCCTGTTCGCCGGGAGTTTCGTGCCCCGCGCCGTGTTCGAGGAGGCCCGCAAGGTCACCATCCCCCTCCACGTCCTGCTGCAGTGGGACGACCGGGGCAACGACCGGCAGGCGTCCCTGGACCTGTTCGACGCCCTGGGCTCCGAGGAGAAGACCCTCCACGCCAACATGGGCGGGCACACCGGCGTCCCGCACTACGCGAGCGACGCCGCGGACCAGTTCTTCACCCGTCACCTGAGGTGACACCGCGGGTGACGGGCGGCTCCGTGCCGCGAGGGGGGCGCCGCCCGTCACCGCCCGAGGCCCGCTGCCGGGGTGCCGCGTTCCGGGGATCCGCGTTCTCGGTAGCGTGATCGTCCACCGCGTGGAGCGACCACGCGGCCGGCCGGTCCGTACGAGGACCTCCGGCGGAGACCTGATGAGGCAGCCATGAGTGAACTGACGAAGCCCGAGATCGGCCTTCCGGAGGGTGACGCTCCCACCGAGCTGACGATCCGGGACCTCGTGGTCGGCGACGGCCCGGAGGCGAAGCCCGGCCGCGTCGTCCAGGTGCACTACGTCGGGGTCACCTTCGCCTCCGGGAAGGAGTTCGACGCCTCCTGGGACCGGGGAACGCCGTTCAAGTTCGCCGTGGGTGGCGGCAGGGTCATCAAGGGCTGGGACCGGGGCATCCGGGGGATGAAGGTCGGCGGGCGGCGCGAGATCATCGTTCCGCCGCGCCTCGGCTACGGCAAGCAGTCCCCCTCACCGCTGATCCCGGCGGGCTCGACGCTCGTCTTCGTGGTGGACCTGCTCTCGGTGGTCTGAGGCCGGCCGGCGCGGCGCCCTCGGCCACCCGATCGTTCCGGGCACGGATCGTCGGGTGCCGGAAGGGTGGTCGTTCCTATGGTGGAGACGTCAGAAGGAAGGACGAGCGGCCGTGCTTGAGCAGCTCAACCAGGCACTCGAACACATCGAGCGCCACCTCGAAGCGGAGGCCGACCGGGAGGTCGACGTCGCCGAGGTCGCCCGGATCGCCATGACGTCGGAGTACCACTTCCGGCGCCTGTTCTCGGCGCTCGCCGGCATGCCGCTCTCGGTGTACGTACGGCGCCGGCGCATGACGCTCGCCGGGGCCGAGGTGCTGGGCGGGGAGCGGACGCTGCTCGACGTGGCCGTGCGGTACGGATACGGCTCCGGCGAGGCGTTCGCCCGGGCGTTCCGGTCGGTGCACGGCATCGGGCCCGGCGAGGCCCGGCGCACGGGTGCGACGCTCACGGCGCAGCCGCGCATGTCCTTCCGTGTCGTCGTCGAAGGGAGTACGACCATGCGGTACCGGATCGTCGAGAAGGAAGCGTTCCGGGTCGTCGGCAGGAAGGCCCGCGTGCCTCTCGTGCACGAAGGGGTCAACGCGGCGGCCGCCGCGCACGTCCAGAGTCTGGACATGGAGACGATCGTACGGATGAAGGAGCTGGCCGACGGGGAGCCGAAGGGGGTCCTGTCGGCGGCGGTGCACCTGACCGACAGCCGGGAGGAGGGCACCGAGGTGGACTACTGGATCGGCGTGGCGACCGGGCCCGGGGCGACCGCCGAGGAGCTCGACGCCCTCGACGTGCCGGCCGGGACCTGGGCCGTGTTCGACAACCACGGGCCGTATCCGAGCGCCCTCCAGGAGCTGTGGCGGGACGTGTTCACGCAGTGGTTCCCCTCGAACCCGTACGCGAGCCGGCCGGGCCCCGAGCTGCTGCGGACGCAGCCGGTCGAGATCGGCGCGGAGACGGACTCCCAGCTGTGGGTGCCGGTCGAGCGGGTGAGCGGGAACGCCGAGGCGTGAGAACCGGGCCCGGAGGCCGCCCCCGCCAGGGAGGCGACCTCCGGGCCCGTGCCGGCTCGGGCGGGCGGCGGACCGCGCGGCATCCCCTCGGATCCGTCCCGCAGCTCGGGGAGCCGTGGAAGAGCTGCCGCTCACCCCCGGCCTTGAGCTCCTCAGGGCCGGGGGTGAGCGGCGCTCCGTGCTCGGATGCGCCGTCCGGTCCTCAGGACCCCGGCTCCCCGTCCGCGCGCCCGGCGTCCCGCGCCGACCCGATCGCCGCCCTCACCGCTTCGAGCAGGGCTTCCCAGCCCTGCGCCCGCTGCCACTCCTCCGCCGAGTGGTGCCAGGTGTGCTCCGTCGCCGGAGCTTCGGGCGGTCCGGTGACGATCACCACGGTCCTTCTCCCCTTCCGGTCGGGGCCCGTGACCCGCAGGTCCGTGTTCCGGACGTGGAAGCGACGCGGATGACTGCCGAAGACCTCGAGGATCCGGCCGTCGAACGTGTAGAACTCCCGGCCCAGCCTGGCCGTGATCTCGTCGGTCATGGGGGGACGCTACACACCGGGCCTCCCGGGGAACCAGGCCCCGTTCCTCGGGGAGTCGTTCACCGCTCCGGGATCCGGCCGCGGAGCGCCGCGGCGGTCCAGGTGAGCACCGGCTCCAGACTCTCCGGGGCCGGCCAGCCGTTGACGACGGCCAGCGACGACAGGTACCGGTCTCGGCGCGGATCGTTCATCCGCTCCAGTCGGGCGGCGAGGCGTCGGTAGAGCTCGGGGTCCGGGGGCGCCGCCCGCTGTCCGAGGACGCGCGCGTACTGCCGCGCGAGCGCCGTCACGATCGGCTCCGCCCCGGCCGACTCCGGCTCGACGCCGGCCTCGACGGCGCGTGTCACCTGCGCCCGGACGACGTCCGCCAGGATCCTGGCCAGGCCCATGGTGCCGTCGGGTGCCCGGTCGGTCGTCAGATCCCGCGCCATGCCGTGCAACGCGGAGCGGAAGTCCTCGTCCTGGAAGAGCTCGGCCAGTTCCGTCCACGCCTCGATCTGCTCGGGCTCGGGGTCGTCGGGGAGTTCGGGTGTCAGCGAGCGGGTGACCGCCGCGAGGACGGGGTGGTCCCGCAGGCCGTCGAAGACCGCGTCGAGGAAGTCGTCGACCAGACACTGCCGTTCGGCCGCCGACTGGCGGGCGAGCTGGTGCATGAGTTCCATCTCCTTGGGTGTCGAACCGCGCCGGGCCACCGCCGTCAGCACGGCGCGGCGCCGCCGCAGGACGCGGATCTGCACGTCCAGTGCCTCGGCGTGCGTCGCCGCCACGTCGGTCAGCGAGACCTCCCGGTCCATGACCCTGCGGATCGTGGCCAGATCGACTCCGAGCTCCCGCAGGGTGCGGACGAGTTCGAGGCGCGCGACGGCGTCGGAGCCGTACCGGCGGTATCCGGAAGGGGTGCGGTCGGTCGGCGGCACGATGCCCGTGTCCGCGTAGAACCGGATGGCCTTCACCGTCAGACCCGTACGCCGGGCCAGATCCCCGATCGAATGGAGCGTCTCGCCGTTCATGCCCCCAGCATCGCGTCTCCCCCTACCGGAGACTCAACCCGTACGCGCCTCCGCCCGACGCCGTCCCCCGGCGGGATGACGGAAGTCTTACGGCCCGGCGCGGAAGCCTCCTCGGTGCGGATCCGGTCCGTAGCGTCGCACCCATGCGTGTACTCGTCACTGGAGGAGCCGGCTTCATCGGCTCGCAGATCGTGTCGTCACTCCGCCGGGCGGGCCACGAGCCCGTGGTCCTGGATGCGCTGCTCCCCGGCGCGCACCCCACGGCACCCGAGCCGCCGGCGGCGGAGTTCCTGCACTCGGACGTCCGGGACGCGGCCGCCGTGCGGGCGGCGCTGCGCGGGGTCGACGCCGTCTGCCACCAGGCCGCGATGGTCGGCCTCGGCAAGGACTTCGCCGACGCCCCGGACTACGTGAGCTGCAACGACCTCGGAACGGCCGTGCTCCTCGCGGCCATGGCCGAGACGGGAGTCCGGCGGCTCGTCCTCGCCGGGTCGATGGTCGTGTACGGGGAGGGCCGGTACGAGTGCCCCCGCCACGGCCTCGTCCGCCCCGGGCCGCGCCGCCCCGAGGACCTCGCCGCGGGCCGCTTCGAACCGCGCTGCCCCACGTGCGGCTCCCCCCTCGCGCCCGGCCTGGTCGGCGAGGGCGCGCCCCTGGACCCCCGCAACGTGTACGCCACGACGAAGCTCGCGCAGGAGCACCTGTCCGCGGCCTGGGCCCGTGCGGTCGGCGGCACCGCGGTCTCGCTGCGCTACCACAACGTGTACGGGCCGGGGATGCCCCGGGACACGCCGTACGCGGGGGTGGCGTCCCTCTTCCGGTCGGCGCTCGCCCGCGGCGCGGCGCCCCGCGTCTTCGAGGACGGTGGGCAGCGGCGGGACTTCGTCCACGTGCGGGACGTGGCGGCCGCCAACGTGCTCGTGCTGGAGGCCGCCGGCGACCTGCCGGCCGGAGCCCTCACCGCGTACAACACCGGCACCGGGGACCCGCGCACCGTCGGTGAGATGGCCACGGCCCTGGCGTCGGCGAGCGGCGGCCCGCAGCCGGTGGTGACCGGCGCGTTCCGGCTGGGCGACGTACGGCACATCACGGCCGACTCCGCCCGGCTGCGGCGAGACCTGGGCTGGCGCCCGGAGGTCGCCTTCGAGGAGGGGATGCTGGAGTTCGCGCGGGCCGCGCAGCGGGCTTCGGCGGGGGTCGGCGTGTAGCGAGTTCAGCGGCGGCCGCGGGGGGGGGCGGCATCGGCCCGCTCCCCGCCGCACTCAGGAGGTGTCCACCCGCCGCCGTCGCCTTCGCCGTACGAGGACTCCCCCCGCGGTGACCGCAGCCACCGCCACCAGGACGATCACCAGATTCCGCGTGTACGGCAGGGGAAGCGCGGAGGGGTTCGGCGGCGCTCCCGGGCGCAGCAGGAGCGGCAGCGTGATCAGGACCAGGCTCCCCGAGACGAGCAGAGCCCGGCGCAGTGGTCCCCGGAGGCGGCGTCCGGCGATCAGCAGGCCGACGGCCAGTACCAGCGGCGCGATGATCCCGTCGTGGAGGACGAGCGCTCCGGTGAGCCACACCAGCACGCCCAGCGGGTCCGACCCCGCCGCCACCAGCCACAGCCCGAGGCCGATCGAGGCGACGCCGAGGGCACCGACCCCGTGGCGCAAGGCGTCCGTCGCCCTCACAGGACCTCCAGTCGGTGCACCCACTTGGTCTGCAGCACCCCCGGCCGGTTGGGGGCGATGATCCGGGCCGGGAAGCCGTGGTCGAGCGAGAGGGACTGTCCGTTGAGGGTGAGGGCGAGCAGCGTCAGGGGGTCCTCCGCGTACTCCGCGCCCATCTCCATCACCCGGTAGGAGCCGCTCACCTCCAGCGAGGTCACCCGTACGGCGTCCCGGCCCGGCCGTCCTCCGGCCCGCTCGACCAGGTCCCGCATTTGTACCCCGCCCCAGCCCGCGTCGACGCTCCAGCCCTCGACGCACGCGATGGGCAGGCGGACCGCGGTCTGCCGCATCGCGCGCAGGGCGTCGAGGGTGAGCGCGTACGGACGGGGGCCCGCCACCTCCAGTCGCCAGGCCCCGAGCGTCCGCGCGGAGACGCCGGCGGCGGCGGCCGTCCTGTTCACGGGGAGGCCCTGCGGGCCGTGGTCGGGGTGGCGGGGTGCGAGGAGGTCGAAGGCCTTCAGCGGGGTGAACGTCTGCCCGACGGTCGTCAGGGTCACCGCTCCGACCGCAGCGCCGGTGCCGAGGAGCAGCGACCTGCGGTCGACGGCGTCCTCCGCGGGCAGCGCGCGCGTCCCCTCCGAGCGCCGTCCCCAGTGGGCCGCGATCTCGGGGGACTTGACCGCGATGTGCAGCAGGATCGAACCGGTCGCCACCCAGGCGACCGCGAAGTGCACGGGCACGAACGAGAACGGCCACGGGTACCACTCGGCGATGTTGAGCAGACCCGTCAGGACCTCGAAGACGGCGGCGGCGACGAGGAGCCCGACGGACAGGCGCTCCAGCGCGTGCCGTGCGGACCGGACGGGAGGCCAGACGAACAGTCTCGGGTACACCGTCCACAGCTTCACCAGGAGCAGCACGATCGCCGCGAGGCCGGTGGCCACGTGGAGGCCCTGGGTGAGCCGGTATCCCCACACCGGCCGGGCCGGCAGGGCGTCGGCGAGCCAGTCCGGCGGCCGTTGGAGGTAGTGGCTGACGAGCCCGGTCACGAAGCAGACGGCGAAGGCGACGCCGAGCCACCGTCCGACGACCGTCGCGGTGCGCGCGTCGTGCAGGCGTCCGGTGAAGGCGGGTGGGCGGAGCGGCGGCAGGGCGGTCCTGCGCGGCTCGGGCGGGCGGGAGGTCATGACGTCCATGACACCTCCCGACGGGATGCCGTGGCCGGTCCGACACCTTACGAAACCCGAACGCCTCGACGGGTCGGCCCCGTGGGTGACCGGCGTACTGCCACGCTGCGTCCATGTCCCGTGCTCTCCTGGCCGCCGTGCTGTTCCTGGCGGGCCTCGCCGCCGCCCTCGCCGCCCTGCTCGCCGGGGGCGCGACCGGTGTCGGGTTCCTGGCCGGTTACGGGGGCGCCTGGGCGCTGTTCGCGGCGGCGATCGTCGCGCTGTACCGGGTCCCCGGGCGGGCGGTGGTTCCGCTGGTCCTGGCCGGGGCGGTCGTGGTCACCGCCACCGGCCTGGTGTCGGCGCCGCGTACGAGCACCGACTCCTTCCGGTACGCGTGGGACGGCAGGGTGCAGGCCGCCGGGATCTCTCCGTACGACCACGCACCCGGCGATCGGGCGCTCGTCGGCCTGCGCGACCCCTGGCTCTTCCCCGGTCCGGCCGACTGCGCGCACGGCCGCGACCTGTCGCCGCTCGCCGACGGCGGGTGCACCCGGATCAACCGTCCCGCGGTGCACACGATCTACCCTCCGGTCGCCGAAGGGTGGTTCCTCCTGGTCCATGCCGTCTCGCCGTCCGATGCCCGCCACAAGGCGTTCCAGGCCGCCTGCGCCGTCCTCTCCCTCGCCGTGACCGGCGTGCTGGTCGCCGCGCTGCGCCGGCGGGGCGATCCGCGGCGGGCGGCCCTCTGGGCCTGGTGTCCGGCCGTTCCCGTCGAGGCCGTCGACAACGCCCATGTGGACGTCCTCGCCGTCCTGTTCTCGGTCGCCGCCCTCACCGTCGTCGCGCGTCGGCGTGCCGTCGGCGGGGTCTTGCTCGGGCTCGCCGTCGCCGCGAAGCTGCTGCCGGGGCTCCTGCTCCCGGGGATGCTGTCCGGCGCGCGACGGTCTCGGGCGGCCCTCGCGGTGCTGGTGCCCGCGGTGGCGACGGTCGGGGGGCTGTATCTGCCGTACGTGCTGACGTCGGACGGGTCGGTCTTCGGATACCTGGGCGGCTACGCGCAGGAGGAGGGGTACGACGACGCGGGCGCGGGCGGCCGTTACGCGCTGCTGCGGCTCGTCCTGCCCGACGCCTGGGCCCTTCCCGCGACGGTGGTCGTCATGGCCGGCGCGGCGGTGGGGGTCTGGTGGCGGGGCGACCCTGAACGGCCCTGGCGGGGCGCACTGTTCACGACGGGCACGGCCTTCCTGCTCCTCACGCCCGGCTACTCCTGGTACGCGCTTCTGCTCGTCGCGCTCGTGGCGCTCGACGGCCGCGGGGAGTGGCTGGGTGTCGCCCTCGCCGGGTCCTTCGCCTATCTGGCCGGTCCCACGGCGGGGCCTGCGGCGACGACCGTCTCGTACGGGGTGGCGGCGGTGGTGGTGTGCGCGATGGCGGTGCGGGGAAAGGCCGTTGGCAGCGTGTCGCCCCGGACCTGGTGGGCCCGGGGCGGGGAGGGGCGTTCGGGCTCGGCCTGAGCTGTCCTCGCGTACCGACGGCTCTTGGAGTGGAGCGACGTTTCAGTGGACGACGAAGTTGTGGGCCGGGAAGATCGTGGGCCGCACGTCGGCGTGGCCGAGGTCGGCCAGGATCGGACCGAAGGTCTTCGCATGGGCTTCGAGGGCCTCCTCGCTCTCCCAGACCTCGGTCACATGGAACCCGTCGTGTGCCGGGCCCGCCGCGTGGGAGAGGAGCCCCGGGTTCCCCAGATCCGCGAACCGCGTGAAGCCCCGCCCGCCGGTCACACGCGCGATGACCGCGTCGTAGAGCTCCTGTCCGGCGCCGGGGAAGGCGAAGGTGACGATGACGGCCATGGGGACACCCCTGTCTGGATCCGCCGCTCGGCTGCGGCACGCCCGCGATCCTATCCCTCGGTATCGAAGTGAACACAAAGAGCAACCACCCGCCTGGGTGACGACCGCCGGCGTCCCTACCCGGCCGCGGCGTAGCGCTCCAGCCTGTCGGCCAGCTCCCCCGGGCGGCTGAGGGGGAGGCAGTGGCCGCCGTCCATCACGTCGGCCTCGACGCCGAGGCGGTCCCTCGCGACGCGACGGCTCCACTCCTGGGGCAGGAAGCGGTCGTCCCGCCCGAGAAGCACCCGGCAACGGACGGAAGGCCACCGCTCCAGCGGCCAGGGGCGGTCCATCGGGGTCTCTCGCTGGATCCGCGCGCGCCGCCGGGCCTCGGCGGCCAGTTCGGGCGGGACGTCGTGGTAGAACAGCTCCTCCTCGGCGGTGCGGACGAGGTCGCTGTGGCCCGTGGCTGCCCACCACTCGTTCGCGCTCTCGCCGGGCCGCGGGATCATGCCGGCGACGAAGACGAGGAGGTCGGCGGCCACACGGCCGGCCACCAGGGGCGCGGTGAAGCCGCCGAGGGAATGGCCGACGACGGTCAGGCCGGTCCGGTCTCCGATCGCCTCGACCACGGTGTCGGCGTACTCGCTCCAGGTCACCCCCTCGTCATCGCTGGGCAGGTCCGGGGCCACGACGTCGTGCCCCCGCTCGCGCAGCGCGGCTTCCACCAGGTGCCAGCTCCAGGCGCTGTCCCCCGCTCCGTGGATCAGCACGAAGGTCGTCATGGGCCGGTCCTTCCCTGGTCGTGCCGACCGCCACCGGACGCGGTCGCCGGTTCCAGGCTCGCAGAGGAGGCCGGGTACGGCATGCGAAGCCGCCGCGCCGTCAGAACCCGTCCGGGCAGACGGCGTGCGCTCGGTCCAGGGCGGCATCCTGATCGTGCCGGACCTGTCGACTCGGTTCCTTTCGGCTGCCCGACGCATCCACGGTTCGGGAGGCCCGGCACCTGAGTGTTAATCAGTCATTGCAATCGTGTTGCCCGCCATTGCAGTCGTCCGTCCGCCCTGTCGTTTCCCGCGCCTCGTGCGGCAGGGTCGTCGGTGCTGGATCCCGGCCGCATCCAGGAACGCGCGGCCGCCTCGTCCACGCCGACCTCGACCCGACGGCCGACGCCGCCGTCCTGAGCGGAGAGTGCTGACATGACGACCGCCACCACGGGGCCCTCGGCCGCGCTGCGCCTCGACGACGTACTGGCCCGGCGCGCGACGCCCTTCGGACACGGCGTGGACTGGGCGGACCTCGGCATCCGAGACGACGGTGACCTGCTCGCCGTGCTCCCGCCCCGGCTGCCGTTCGAGGCGTCCGGCACCACGGGCGTCCCCGTCGTCTGGTGGCGGACCCGTGAACAGCTCGTCCGGGAAGCCCGACACGGCGCGGAGCTCCTGGCGGCCGCATCCGCGGACCTCTTCGTCGTCCACGCCCCGCTGCGCGATCCGCACGGGTTCCTGTTCGGCTGCCTCGTACCCGCGCTGCTCGGACGCCGCGCCCACTACGCGCGGACCGTCGATCCGCTGCCGCCCGAAGCGCACCGTCCGCTGTTCGTGGCCGTTCCGTCCACCTGGGAGCGGCTGCGGCGTTCGCTGCGGGAGCTGCGCGGATACGAACGGCTCACGGTCGTGCACGGCACCGCGCCCCTCCCGGACGACGCCCTGGCGGTACGCCGCGCCGTCCCGCGGCTGTCCCTGATCGAGGTGCACAGTTCCGCCGAGACGGGCCTGGTCGGCACCCGCGCGGACGGTGATTGGGACTTCACGCTCGCGCCCGACGTGGCCTTCGCCCCGCGCCGGGACGCCGCACCGGCGGCACCCGCGCCCGTACCCCTGGCCGTCCGCAGCCCGCGGATCGCGGTCCGCGGCGACGGCCGGCCGTCGCCCGAGCACGTCCTGGACGACCTGGTGACCGTCACCGGCCCGCGTAGCTACCGTCTCGCCGGACGACGGGAAGCGCCGATCGAGATCAACGGCGGGACGGCCGCGCTCTCCGGCATCGAGACCGCCCTGCGCCGCTCCGTCCCGGGCGTCGGCCTGCGCTGTGTCCCCGTACCCGATCCGCTGCGCGGCGAGTGGTACGAGGTGCTCGTCGAGGGTGCGGAGCTCGACCGGCGGGCCGTCGCGGCGGCATCGCTGCGCGCGCTGCCCGCCTGGCAGGCACCCCGGACCGTCCGTCCGGAGACCCCCGGCGCCGCCTTCCGACTCCGGACGTAGGACCTGCGCCCCATGTGCGCGCCGAACCCGCTGGCTAGGGTCGGCTCCCATGCACGGTACGAAGAACGTCCGCCGCGACACGGCGGAGCGCACGCGGGACACCCTGGAACGGCTCGCCTCGGAGCGCGACATCTGGGTGTCGACGGCCCATCCCGACCACGGCCCGCATCAGGTGCCCCTGTGGTTCCTGTGGGACGGGCGGGCGGTGTGGATGTGCACCGCAGCGCACTCCGCGACCGTGCGCAACGCCCGCGCGGAACCGCGCGTACGGCTGGGGCTGCCGGACGCCCTCGACGTGGTGCTGATGCAGGGGGAGGCGACGTGCTTCTCCGCACAGGAGGTGCCGGAGGAGGCCGGGGACGCGTTCGCGGGGAAGTTCGGCTGGGACCCCCGCCTGGAAGAGGCCCCCTACGTGTATCTGCGCGTGGCGCCACGGACGGTGCGCGCCTGGCGCGGAGTACCGGAGCTGCGGGACAGGATCGTGATGCGCGAGGGAGTGTGGCAGGGCTGACCGAAGCCCTCGGACGAGGCGTTCGTCGCAGGAGCCGCCCAGGTCGGCGGGCTTCGAGGACGTCACCGCGTGGGTGAGGCGAACACCTGAACCGTGCTCGTGCGAGGATCTCGCGGAGTGCCCGTCAGGGCTTGTGGCACAGGGGGGGACCATGGGGGCACGACGGGTGGCGGCCGCGGCATGCGCCCTGTTCCTGGGTGCGGGCGCAGTCGCGTGGTGGCAGCTCCGGGACCCCGCTCCGTACGCCCTGCGCGAGTCCCCCGCGGTGATCGTCACCGTCCGTGCCGCCGCGTCGGACCACCCCGACGCGGCGGAGGTCGCCGAAGAGACGGACCTCCTCATCAGGGCCTCCGTGCAGCGCCTCGCCGCCGGCGACGCCGCCGGCCTGGCCGACCTCGGCGCCCCCTGGTTCACCGGCCGGCGCGAGGCCGCTGAAGCCCTCGTCGCCGAGTACCGGGACGTCGCGGATCAGCCGGTCACGGCGACGGTCGCCGATCCGGTCGTGCCCGATCTCGCCGCCGTCGACCTCCGCTTCACCGGCGGCGAGCGGCAGACGCTGTACCTGTCGCGCGCCGACGGTGTGTGGTGGCTCGAGCTCGGTGAGGGCGACCCCGTCGCACCCTGAGCGACTCTGACGACCCGTCTCCGACCACCCGCCCCTCGGTCCGTCCGCCGCGTCGGAGGGGGCGACGGGGCGGGCCCGGGTCCGCGCGGGCCACCACCGGCGTTTCGGCCAACACCGCTTCCTTCGAACCCTGTTGCCGGAGGCGGGTCGATGCATCCCCCATGCTCCGCCACGCGCGGAATCCCGGGGTTCCGAGGCCGACCGAAACACATGTGTTCGATATCCCGACGGTCTCGTTGAACCTGACGACCACGCCGGACCACTGCCAGGAGGACCCCCCTTGAACTCGGCCGCCTCCCGTCCACAGCAGACCGCCGCCGCTCCCCCGCCGCCCCCGCCCGCGGAGATCACGTACAGCGGCCAGTACTCCGTCAATCCGCTCGCCGAGGTCTCCTTCCGGCGGATGTGCCGGCAGCTCCCGGCCGTCCTGGGCCGGATCGCCCGGTTGTCGTGGCGGACCGACCGGCGGGCCGTGCAGCTGCTGCTCGTCTGCCAGGCGGTCACGGGGCTTTCGGCCGCCGTGCTGCTGACGGCCACCGCGCGCACCATGCAGCCCGTCCTGGGCGACGGCTCCGCCGGTGACAGGCTGCGCGGAGCCGTCCCGGCGCTGCTCGTGGTCGCGTTCGCCGCCGGGCTGGGGCGCGGCGCGGCGGCGGTGGCCGCGTACGCGGAGCGGCGGATCACCCCACGTCTGACGACGGAGACCGACAGCGCCCTGGTCGAGGCGGTGTGCCGGGTCGAGGCGTCCGCGTACGCGGAGGACGGGTTCTCGGACCGGCACGAGGCGGCCGAGATGGGGGTGATCCGCACCCATGTGATGGTCAGCGACGCACAGAGGTTCCTGTCCTCGCTGATCCGTATGGTCACCGCGGGCGGCGTGCTGTCGGTGCTGAACCCGATGATGCTGCCGCTGCTCCTGCTCGCCGTGCTGCCGGCCGGTGTCGGCGCCGTTCTGGCCGCTCGAGTCGACTACGAGATCCACTACGCCAACGTGGCGGACCGCAACGTCAGGGGGATGATGCGCTGGTGGGCGACCACCTCCAAGTACGGCGACGAGGTCCGCGCCAACTCGATGACCGACTACCTCGTCTTCTGGTATCGCGCCCTGTCCGACCGGTGCGACCGCCGCACCCTGGCCGCCGCCCCGCGCACGCTGCGGATCGCCCTGCTGTCCGCGCTCGCGGGCGGGGTCTTCCTCGTCGCGACCTGGGGCGCCCTGGCCTGGCTCGCGGTGACCGGACGCATCGCGCTCGCGGTCGCCGCGACGGCCGTCATCGCCGTCCAGACGACGCTCGCCGCGCTGTCCCAGGTCGTCACGTACGGTGCCGCGCTCTTCCACACCAGCCTGTACCTGAGCGACATGCAGTCCTTCCTCGACGACGCCGCCGCCCGTGCGCCGCGCCGCGGGCCCCGCGTCCACGCCGCGCCGCTGGAGGAGATCCGGCTCGACGAGGTCGTCTACCAGTACCCGGGCAAGGACAAGCCCGCGGTCGACGGTGTCTCCCTCGCCCTGCGGCGCGGCCAGATCCTCGCGATCGTCGGCGCGAACGGATCCGGAAAGTCCACGCTCACCCGACTGCTGACGGGCATCTACCTGGCCGACAAGGGAAAGGTCACGTGGAACGGCACGGACCTCGCCGAGGTGGACCCCGCCACGGTGTGGACCGACACCGGTCTGGTGCCGCAGATCTTCGCCCAGTGGCCGCTGCGCGTCCGCGAGAACATCACCCTCGGCCAGCCCCGTACCCACGACGACGTCCCGGTATGGGAGGCCGTCGACGCGGTGGGGCTCCGCGAGGCCGTCGAGGACCTGCCCGCGGGTCTCGACACCCTCCTGTCGCGCGACGTCTTCGGCGGCACGGAGCTCTCCGGCGGCCAGTGGCAGCGCATCGCGTGCTCGCGGGCCCTGTACCGGCGCCCCGGGCTGTTGATCCTCGACGAACCCACCTCCCAGATGGACCCGCGCGGTGAACACCAGATCTTCGAGCGGATCAAGTCCATCGCGGGCGACCGCATCACGATCGTGGTCACCCACCGCCTGGAGAACACCCGGATCGCGGACCACATCGTGGTGATGGAGCACGGCCGGATCACCGAGCAGGGCCGGTACGACGACCTCGTCCACGGCGGCGGAACCTTCGCCGAGCTGCTGGAACTCTCCCAGGACCGCTGATCGCCCCCGCCCCACCCGTCCTCCTGCGGGTGGGGCGACACCGAGGAGGAACCATGCTCCAGTCCCCCGCCACCGCCGATGACCACGCTTCCCCCGCGCCGGCCGCCGCTGCCACGTCCGACGGGACGCCGGGCGCCGGCACGCGCCCGTCCCGCGACCACCTGCGCTCCACCGTCGCGGAGTACCTGGCCCGGCACCCCGCCGAGCGCGAGGCGCTCTCCGGACTCCTCGCCGCGCTCGACGCGGAGGAGGACCCGACGCGCCGTGACACGCTGCCCGGCCACATCACGTGCTCCGGTGTCGTCGTCGACGCCGACGGGCGGATCCTGCACGTCGAGCACCGGGCCTCCGGGCTGCTGCTCACTCCCGGCGGCCACGTCGAGTCCGGGGACGCCACCCTCCTGGCGGCCGCCCTGCGGGAGATCGCCGAGGAGACCGGCATCCCTCCCTCCCACCTCGTCCTCGCACCGGAGTTCGGGCACGCGCCGATCGACGTCGACGTCCACCGGATCGAGGCCGACGCGCGGGAGGGAGAGAGCCCGCACGAGCACTACGACTTCCGCTTCGTGTTCCGTGTGGCGGCGGCCGGCGGCCCCCGGCTCCTCCTCCAGGACGAGGAGGTCTCGGGAGCCGTCTGGCTGCCGCAGGACGAGGTCGGGTCGCCGACCCTGCGCGCGAAGCTCCGCGACGCCGCCCTGGAGCACGCGATCATGCCGGTGAACGCGGGCGCCGTGATCCACGACGGCCAGGGCCGGTACCTGCTGCACCTGAGGGACGTGAAGCCCGGGATCTGGGCTCCGGGATGCTGGGACCTGCTCGGCGGGGGCCGGGAACCGGAGGACGCGACCCTGCGCGACACGGTCGTCCGTGAGCTGCGCGAAGAGGCCGGTCTGGAGATCCCCGGCCTCCGGCCGTACGAGGTCGGCCACACGACCGGCACCGACGGAACCCTCGTCCCCGTGCAGCTGTTCACCGGCGAGTGGACCGGTGACCCCGGCACGCTGTCGTTGACCGAGGGCCAGCTCCTCGCCTGGCGGAGCCCTGAGCAGCTGCCGTACCTGACCATGCTCCCGTCCACCCGGGAGCTGCTCGAACGGCACGCGGCCCCTGGTCGCGGGAGCGCCCCCTGGCACCGAACTCCACATCGTCGGCGTCCATCTGGTCCTCGAACAGGGCGGGAAGGTCCTGCTCGGCCTGCGCCATCCGGACTCGGCGTACGCGGGCGGGTTGTGGCACGTCCTCGCAGGTCACTGCGAGTACGAGGCGGCGACGGCATGCCTGGTGCGCGAGGCCCACGAGGAGGCGGGGCTGGTCATCGGGCAGGACGCCCTCTCCCTCGTCCACACGGTGCACGCGGTCGACCGCCCCGGTGGCCGGCCCAGGATCCAGCTCTTCTTCCGCGCGCACTCCTGGGAGGGCACACCCGAGCTGCGGGAACCGGACAAGACCGTCGCCTGGCGGTACGCGGACGTCGACGGCCTCCCGGACGCGATCGTCCCCTACACCCGCGCGGCGCTCGAAGGCATCCGGGCCGGCCGGCCCTACACGGAGACGGGGTGGTCCCGTTGACCGGCTTCTCCGCCGTCGGCGCCGCCTATGCCGAGCATTCCGGCAGCGCCCGCGGCCGGCTGCGCCACGACCTAGTGGAGCGCCGCCTGCGCGCCGAACTGCCCGCGTCACCCGTACGGATCCTGGACGTGGGCTGCGGGAACGGTGAGATGACGATCCGGCTCGCCGCCGCGGGACACCGGGTGACCGGCGTCGACCCGGACCCCCGCATGCTCGCGCTCACGGCAGGCCGGCTCGTGGCGCTGCCGGAACTCCGCGAGCGCGTGGAGCTGGTCGAGGCAGGCATCGACAGCCTCGCCCCCGGCCGTGGGGCATTCGACGGAGTCTGCTGCCACGGGGTGCTGATGTACCTGGACGACCCCGGGGAGGCGGTCGCCCGGCTGGCCGGACACGTGGCGCCCGGCGGCCTGCTGAGCATCCTCACGAAGAACCGCCGGGCCATCGGGATGCGCGAGGCCCTGTCCGGTGACGCCGCGGGCGCGCACCGGCTCATCGCCTCGGGAGCGGACGGCAGTCCCGGCAACCTCGGTCTGGAGACCCGCGGCGACACCGCCGAGGCGCTCGACGG
Source organism: Streptomyces sp. NPDC059695 (assembly GCF_042733785.1). Taxonomy (NCBI): domain Bacteria; kingdom Bacillati; phylum Actinomycetota; class Actinomycetes; order Kitasatosporales; family Streptomycetaceae; genus Streptomyces; species Streptomyces sp. NPDC059695. Next base: position 75,490 of record NZ_JBHWFF010000001.1, read on the forward strand.
GCTCGCGGCCGGGCACGGGCTCGCTCCGCTGCCCTGGCAGGGCGTACGGATCTTCCACGACCACCTCGACGCCTCATGGGCTCCGGGGAGGGCCGCGTACGACGCCGCGCTCGCCCTCGAATGGACGGCCTCCCGGCGCAGCCCGTACCGGGACGTCGGCCGCCTCGTACACACCTTGGCCCGCAGGCCTGGGCGCCCGTGAACTCCTCGACCGGGAGCCCGCCCTGACCGTGGAGCAGGGCGTCGCCGACTCGCCGGCCCGGTACGCCCGGCGCGACGCCGTCCGCTCCGAGGCGGTCGGAGAAGGCCTCCCCCACCCCTGAGGGCGGGAGAGGCCTTGTCCGTGCGGGGCCGGATCGGTCAGCCGGTGCCGACCGGCTGCGCCGGGGCGTCGGTCGCGGCGCCGTCCGCCTCGTCGGCGAGCCGCTGCAGACCGCTGGTGGTCTTCAGCGGCTTCTCCTTGACGAAGACGACGCAGAGGAGCGCGAGCAGCGCGAACGGGGTCGCGACGAGGAAGATCTCGCCCGTGGCGACGCCGTACGCGTGCTCCACGATCGCGCGGATCGGGGCGGGGAGGGTCGCCATGTCCGGCATGGCGCCGTGTCCGGCCCCGCCTGCGCCGGCGGGGACTCCGGCGTCGGTGAGGCCCTTGGTGATCTCCGAGGCCACGCGGTTGGCCAGGATGGCACCGAGCACGCTGGTGCCGATGGTGCCGCCGAGGCTCCGGAAGAAGGAGAGGACGGAGGTGGCGGCGCCCAGTTCGGTGGCCGCCACGTCGTTCTGCGCGGCCAGGACCAGGTTCTGCATCAGCATGCCGACGCCGATGCCCATGACGGCCATGTAGACGCTGATCAGCCCGAAGCTCGTGTCGGAGCCGATCGTGGAGAGAAGACCGAGACCGGCCGTCATCGTGGCGCCGCCGGCCACCAGGTAGGCCTTCCACCGGCCGGTCTTGCTGATGATCTGCCCGGCGACGGTGGAGGAGAGCAGGAGTCCCATGATCATGGGCAGGCTCATGAGGCCGGCGACCGTCGGGGACTTGCCCAGGGAGATCTGGAAGTACTGCGACAGGAAGACGGTGCCGCCGAACATCGCGAGTCCGACGAAGAGGCTGGCGACGGTGGTGAGCGCCACGGTGCGGTTGCGGAAGATGCCGAGCGGGATGATCGGCTCGGCGACCCTGGACTCGACGAACACCGCCGCGACGAGCAGCACCAGTCCGCCGCCGGTCAGGGCCGCGGTCTGCCAGGAGGCCCACTCGAAGCTGTTGCCGGCGAGCGAGACCCAGATGAGCAGCGCGCAGACTCCGGCGACGATCAGGAACGCGCCGAGGTAGTCGATCTTCGCCTCGCGGCGGGTCGTGGGCAGCTTCAGCGTCCGCTGGAGCAGCACGATGGCGAGCAGGGCGAACGGGACGCCGATGAAGAAGCACCAGCGCCAGCCCAGCCAGGAGGTGTCCACCAGGACGCCTCCGATGAGCGGTCCGGCGACGGTGCCGACGGCGAAGACGGCACCGAAGATGCCGGCGTACTTGCCGAGCCTGCGCGGCGGGATGATCGCCGCCATCACGACCTGCGCGAGGGCGGTCAGACCGCCGGCGCCGATGCCCTGGGCGACACGGCTGAAGATCAGCAGCCCGACTTCGTGGGAGAACCCGGCGAGGAGGGAGCCGACCACGAACAGGCCTAGGGAGATCTGGAGGAGCAGCTTCTGGTTGTAGAGGTCGGCCAGCTTGCCCCAGAGCGGCACCGTCGCCGTCATGGCGAGCAGCTCGGCGGTGACGACCCAGGTGTACGAGGACTGGCTCGCCCCGAGGTCGGCGATGATCCGGGGCAGCGCGTTGGCGACCACGGTGCTGGCCAGGATGGAGACGAACATGCCTGCCATCAGGCCGGACATGGCTTGGAGTATCTGGCGGTCGGACATGGAGGCGGCCGGTGGCGCGTCGACCGGCGCCGCTGGTGAATTCACAGCATCTCTCTCGGTGTGCGTGGTTCGCCGGACCGCCCGCGTCGTCGTACGCGCGGCCGGCGGCGGCGCTCCCCAGGGGGGAGGCGTTCATGGTGGGCGGGTGGGACGGGGGCCGCGGGTCAGCGTCCGTCGGACGGGGCGGGTGCGTCGGCCCGAGGGGGTGGCGCAGGGAGGCCCGCGGCGAGGTGCTCGAACGTCTCCCGGAAGACGTCCGCGAAGGCGGCCTCGTCCTGCCGGACGGACCAGTGCTCGACGGCGATGCGGACGGCCGTCGTACCGACGGCGGCGAGCAGGCGGGGGTACAGCCCGAGGGCTCGCCTGCGCTCCTGGTCCTCCCCGGCGGCGAGCGGGGGACGGTCCTCGGCGAAGAGCGGCGAGCCGGCGCCGATGCGCTCGGCGAGCGTCTCGGCCAGTTCGACCTCGTCCGCCAGGTGGGCGCCGATCGTGCGCGCGAGCAACTGGGGTGTCCGGCGCAGGACTTCGGCATGCAGCTGCCACAGCTCGCGCTGCTGCTCGATCTCCCCGAGCTCGGCCGCGAGGGCCTCGCGGAGGACCTCCAGGGGGGAGAGCTCGACGGGTGCGGCGAGGACGGCGCGCCGGACCCGGTCGCTGGAGTCCGCGCCGATCATGACGAAGACCTCGTCGCGGGAGTCGAAGTAGTTGAAGAACGTACGCGTGGAGACGCCCGCCGTCGCGCTGATGGCGTCGACGGTGACGTTCTCGACGCCGTGCTCGGCCGCGAGACGCACCGCCGCCTCCACCAACGCGGCACGGGTGGCCCGCTTCTTGCGCTCTCTGAGCCCGCCCGACGCAGGGACTGCCTCTGCCATACATGCATGGTACGCAAAAATGCACGGTCTGCAAAAATCTGCGCCACGCGTACGTTGCGCTCATGAACGACCCCGTGCTCACCGCCCGCGCACTGCTGCGGGAACGATTCCCCGCTGCCCGTGCCGCCTTCCTCGCCGGCAGCGTGCTGACCGGGCACCGGACGCCGAAGTCCGATCTGGATGTGGTGGTTCTCCTCTCCGGGCCTCCCGCGCCCTACCGGGAGAACCTGGTGTACCGGGACTGGCCCGTGGAGCTCTTCGTACAGACCGAGGACTCCTGGCACGGCTTCGCCGACCGGGAGACCGCGCAGCGGAGATCGCCCCTGCTCGCCATGTGCGCCACGGGCACGCTCCTGGTGGACACGGACGGGCTGGGGGCCGCCCTGCGGGACGAGGCGCGCACGCGTTGGGCCGCGGGGCCTCCGCCGCTCTCCGACCACGAGCGTGACCATCGGCGGTACATCCTGAGCGACCTGCTCGACGACCTGCTGGGCTGTACGGACCCGGCGGAGCGGCTGTACCTCGTCTCGCACATCCTGGAGCGCGCCTCGGAGTTGGTCCTGCTGGTCGGCGGGCACTGGCTCGGCGCGGGCAAGTGGCTGTCACGACGGCTGGCCGCAGCCGACCCGTCCGCGCACCGCGCGTTGTCCGCCGCCGCCCCGCAGGCGGTCGCCGGTGACGCGAGGGCCTTCGCCACGGCCGTCACGGCGGTGCTGGACACGGCCGGCGGCCCGCTGTGGGACGGGTACGCCATCCGGTGACCGGCCCCTCACCGGCGCCCCGCACCCGGGACACGACCCGCCCACTCGGCGGCCGGGACACCGTCGGACCGTGAGGCGTGGCACTGGGCGATGCAGGCGATCCACGGCGACGGGTACGTGGTGGACCGCCCCGAACCGGTCCCTCCCCCGATCGCGTACCGAGCCCTCGACCGAGGACCGTCCCGCCCGTGATCTTCGAGTCGCGTCAGGTCTCGCCCTGCTCGAACGCGATGCGGCAGCGTTCCACCTGGTCGGCCACCTGCTCCATGTACCAGCGCATGACCTCGTAGGGCACGACGCGCTCCCCGGGGCTCCAGACGCGGACGGTCGGCTGCAGGTCCGGGTCCTCGTCCGGGACGAGCGTCACCAGGAAGGCGGCGCCGGGCAGATGGGACACCGCGGCGTCGGGATCCTCGGCCCCGTCGGCCGCCGCGGGCACGGCCTCGCTCAGTTCCACGGCCCAGGCATCGTCGGGCAGGGCGTAGTGGAACAGGACGGCGAAGTGGCGTCCCGCGTGTTCCTTGAGTTCCCACGGCATGGCGGAAGGCTGCCACAGATGCCGTGCCGGACGCTCGTGGATACTCGCCTGCGTGAGGGCGGTTCCGGCCGCCCTCGTTCACGGGCCGCACCGGGCTCGCCCGCGTACCCGCGTCGCTCGGGTCGACGGCGTCCGGCACCTGACGAAGGCAGAGAAGATGACCACGCAGCACCCCGTCGACCACGACCTCGTCCAGGCCGCAGCGCACGTCGCCCGCACCCGCTGCCGGGGCGACAACCACACCATGGCGGCCGCGGCCCGCGCCCGGGACGGCCGGATCGTCACCGCGGTGAACGCGTACCACTTCACGGGAGGACCCTGCGCCGAGCTGGTCCTCATCGGCACGGCAGCCGCCCAGGGGGCCTACGACCTGGACACGATCGTCGCCGTGGGCGACCGCGACCGGGGAGTCGTTCCTCCGTGCGGCCGGTGCCGGCAGGTCCTTCTGGACTACTTCCCCGACCTCAAGGTCATCGTCGGCGAGGGCGACCGCGTCCGGACCGTCCTCGTCACCGACCTGCTGCCCGAGAGCTACGTGTGGGCCGATCACCAGCTCGACACGGACTGAACTCCACCGAGAGCGGCGCCTGCCGACACCGTGGGCCAGGACGAGCGGGGGGACCCCGGCCGTCCGGGTCCGGAGTCCGTGACCGCGGCGTGACGGCTCAGTTGCCGACGAACGTCAGGCTGGTGGCGTCGTAGCGGGTGCCCGCGATCCGCTCCGGCGGGGCGGCGGCCTCGATGGCGGCGAGGTCCTCGGCCGTCAGCTCCACGGTCAGCGCCGCGAGGTTCTCCTCCAGGTTCCGCTGCCGCCGGGTGCCGGGGATCGGCACCACGTCGTCGCCCCGGTGCTGCACCCACGCCAGGGCCAGCTGGCCGGTCGTGACCCCCTTCGCCTCGGCGAGCTCGTTCAGCCGGGCGACGATCGCGAGGTTCCGTTCGAGGTTGCCGTCGGCGAAGCGGGGCTGACCGCGCCGCACGTCGGTCTCGGCCATCCCCTCGACCGAGGCGTACCGTCCCGTCAGGAAGCCCCGGCCGAGCGGGGAGAACGGGACCAGGCCGATGCCGAGTTCACGGCAGACCGGAGCGATCTCGGCCTCCAGGTCACGGGTCCACAGCGACCACTCGCTCTGGAGCGCGGCGATCGGATGCACCGCGTGCGCCCGGCGGATCGTCCGCGCCCCGGCTTCGGACAGGCCGAGATGGCGGACCTTCCCGGCCTGTACGAGTTCGGCCATCGCCCCGACGGTCTCCTCGATCGGCACCTGGGGGTCGACCCGGTGCTGGTAGTAGAGGTCGATGTGGTCGACCCCGAGACGGCGCAGCGACGCCTCGCACGCCTCCCGCACATAGGCGGCGTCGCCGCGGATCCGGGTGGGCTCTCCCAGACGGTTGGCGTAGCCGAACTTCGTGGCCAGCACCACCTCGTCGCGGCGACCGGCGACGGCCCGTCCGACGAGTTCCTCGTTGTGTCCGGCGCCGTAGAAGTCCGCGGTGTCGAGGAGCGTCACCCCGAGGTCGAGGGCGCGGTGCAGGGTCGCGATCGACTGCTCGTCGTCCGAGGCTCCGTAGCCGTGGCTCATCCCCATGCACCCCAGGCCCTGCGCGGAGACCACGAGGTCGCCCAGCTGCCGGGTGGAAACGTCGGTCATGATGCTGCCTCCTGCGTTCGGATCCATCACCCAGGACGCTAGGCAGTGGAGTGCACTCGAAGTCAACCGGGCATCGCCGGGGCTCCGGTTTCACCGCGTACATCCCCCTGGATTCTGCGCACTTGCCTGTTTCGGCCATGAGCGATCAGGTTCGCGCCGAATATGTCGGATCGGGACTCCCGGGCCGTCGGGCGCGACGAATCTGGAGGAAGACGGGACAGCGCCCGTGGGGGGCGAGCGCCCGCACAGCTGAAACAGGAGGTTCCAACCGTGGCTTCTCTTGTTTACGACATCCTCACCGACCCCGCTCCGCTCCAGGCGTCGGAGTCCGGCCAGGAGTCCCGGGGAGCGGTCTACATCGTCGTCTCCAATCCGAATCTGAACGGCGAGGTGGACTGGCGCTCCATCGAGGTCCGCGTGCCCTTCGGGGGCAAGGCCGGTGATCTGACGTCCGATCCGGAGGCGGTCAAGGCCCGGATCTCGCAGAACAGCGCGACGGAGCCGGGCAAGGACCCGACCGTGGAATGGGACGGCAAGAACGGCCTCCTCACCGTGACCGCCCAGCCCAACTCCCTCTTCAGAGAGGCCGGTTCGCTCGTCCTGGTGCTGGACGACTTCCCGGTCTCCGCCGAACCGGGGCTGGTCCTGCTCCAGGTGACCGAGCGGGCCGCCGACGGCGCCAAGGTCCAGAGGAACCCCGTGACCCTGAGCCTGCTGAAGCGGCTGCCCAGGATCCCGCGCAACTTCCGCCCCAGGGAGTCCCTGGTGGCCGCGGGCGGGGACGTGGTCCTCCAGTGGGACGGGCCCGACACGCTGGCGTACACGATCCAGGGCCCGGACGGCCTCACGGAAGCCGTCTCGCAGCGGACGGGGACCGGATGGCAGTGGTCGCCGACTCCGGGCGAGGAGCCGAAGCGGGACGCCACCTACACCCTGGTGGCGACCTCCCGGACCCCGCACCAGGAGCCCGGCTACTTCCTCACCACCACCGTCCACCTCCGCCGGCCGGAGTTCGACGGCGTCACCGCCGTCCACGGGGTGCGCACCCCGTGGGTGGAGGGCACCACGGACAAGGGTCGGGTCACCTTCACCTCGCAGGGCGTGCAGGTCCACGACGACTCCCACGCGCCCGGTGCCGTCTCGGCCGCGAAGGCCGAGGTGGACACGGTGAGCACCACGTGGGTGCGGGGCCGCGCCGACGGCGCCGGGTGGATCGAGCTCCGGCCGGGCGGCATCGAGGTCGGCCGGGGCGAGGGAAGCGGTCTGGGGACCGTCACGGCCGACAAGATCAGTGCGAACGCCGTGAACACCACGTGGGTGGGCGACCACGACGGCGGCAGGGGATGGATCGAGTTCCCGCAGTCCGGAGTGAACGTCCGCAGGGACGGACAGGCGGAATGGGGAACCGTCGCCGCCGACAGGGCCGACCTGAACGGCGTCAACACCAAGTGGGTGCAGGGCCGGGACGGCAGCGCCGGCTGGATCGAGTTCCCGCCCGCCGGCGTGAACGTGTTCCAGGGTGCCGGGAACCGCCAGTGGGGAACCGTCGCCGCCGGCACGGCGGACCTCGACGACCTGGTCACCCACCGGGCCCGGGTGAAGGAGCGCCTCACCCTCCAGGGCGGTCTGACCGTCGACAACGTCCTGGAGACCCAGGACGGACCCCCTCGGCTCGTCGTCCACGGCCGGCTCGACGCCGAGGGCGAGGTGAACGCCGCCGGAAAGGTCGGCGTCGGCGGCGACCTGTCCGTCAGCGGCGACGTCCACCCCCTGCGGAACCTGGACGTCGGCGGTCTGGTGACGGCGAACGACCTGACGGTCAGGGACAAGCTGACCACGGACCACGACCGGTTCGCGCTGGTCGTCCACGGCGAGTCCCTGTTCCTGGGGAAGGTGAACGCCAACCGGCTCCTGTCCGTCCGGACCGGCGAGGCATGGGTCATGCACGTCAACGAGGACATGGTGGCGATCCAGGGCAACCTGCGGGTCCACGGGGCGTTCCGCTCCGACAGCTGAGCGTCCTCGGCGACGGGCGCCCCCGCGCGGGCCCCCCCCCCCCGGGCCCGCCCGCCGGGGGGGGGGGCCCCGCGGGGGGGGCCGGCGCGGGGGCGGCCCCGCGGGGGGGCGGCAC
>NZ_JBHWFF010000001.1:83382-173174 GCF_042733785.1 Streptomyces sp. NPDC059695
CCCACAACACAAACACACACACCCCCACCAACCAGCTTTTGCTGGGTGTCTGGGGGGCTCTGTTTTGTTTAAAAGAGACAGGGGGAACCCGCCCTGCGGGGCGGCCGTCGCTCGGCGTTCACCCGTGCGCGGGGCGACGCCGGGGGACGGCACCGTGGCACGTCCGACCCCTGGTGGCGCCTGCATGCTCTGCGGCATACTTTCGGTATGCCAGACACGAGCGTCAGGATCGACGAGACCACGCGGGACCGGTTCAAGGCCCTCGCCGACGCCGCCGGGCTGTCCGTGAAGGACTACCTGGAGCGCGTCGCCGACGAGAAGGAGCGCGAGCAGCTCCTCGACACCGCCACCGCCGCCTTCCGGCGCGCCATCGGTGCTCCCGGCGTCATGAGCCGCTTCGACGCCGACTTCGGCGGGCTGCCGCCGGTCAAGCACGAGACCGAACGGGCGGCCTGACCCGTGCGGCTGCTCGTCGACGCCCGCTGGCTGCTCGACCGCCAGGAGGAGATCCTCCGCAGGGACCTCACGGTCAGCGACTACTCGGTCCTGGCCGGCATGGCCGCCCGGCACCGGGTGAACACGCCGCACCTCGACCAGGCCGACCCGGACGCGTTCTGGCGCGCCGCCGTCTTCCTACAGGAGTGCGTCCTGCTCCGCCCGCTGCCGACCCGCAACGAGCTCTACGGTTACGGAGTCGCCATCGCGTACCTGGAGGCCTCCGGCCACCGGGTCGACACCTCGTACGAACCCTGGCGCGATCTCATCCGCGACATCCAGAGCCTGCGGCTCACGAGCTACGACACGGCGGACCGCCTCCGGTCCTTGCGGCAGGAGCCGTAGGCGGCCGCGCGACACCGCGATGCCGCGCCTGCGCGCGGGAACGGCCGAGCTGCGTCTTGACCGCCGTGCGGAGCGTCTGGGTGAGTGATCAGTGGGTCGGTGGACGCGTTACGGTCCCCCTTTCGCCGCCTTCGAAAGGAACCGTCATGAATCTGCCCCCCTCTGGCAGGCGCGTCCTGGTCAGTGGTGCGTCGCGGGGCCTCGGGCGTGCGGTGGCTCAGGCGTTCGCGGCCAACGGCGACCGGGTCGCCGTCCACTTCGGCTCCCGTGCCGACGACGCGCGCGCGACCTTGGAGTCCCTCGCCGACACGGGGCACGTGCTGGTCGGCGGCGATCTGGCGAAGCCGGCGGGGGCGGCCGCCGTGATGGAGATGGCCGCGGAGGGGCTCGGCGGCATCGACGTGCTCGTCAACAACGCGGCGGTGAACGTCCGCCACCCGCTGGCCGAGACGCCGTACGAGGAATGGGTGGCGGTGTGGCAGGAACACGTCGCGGTGAACCTGCTCGCCACCGCGAACCTGAGCCATCTCGCCGCCCGGCTGATGATCGAGCAGGGGACGGGCGGCCGGATCGTGAACATCGGTTCCCGGGGGGCCTTCCGGGGTGAGCCCGACCATCCGGCGTACGGGGCGACCAAGGCCGCCGTGCACGCGCTGGGTCAGTCGCTCGCCGTCTCGCTCGCCCCTCACGGGATCGCCGTCGCCTCCGTCGCCCCCGGCTTCTTCGCCACCGAGCGCGTCGCGCCGCGCCTGGAGGGCCCCGAGGGTGCGTCGATCCGTGCGCAGAGCCCGTTCGGCCGGGTGGGCTCCACCGAGGAGATCGCCGCCGCGGTGCTCTGGCTCTCCTCCCCCGCCGCGGCATGGTCCTCCGGGACGATTCTCGACCTCAACGGGGCTTCCTACCTGAGGAGTTGACGCTCTCGTACGGGAGAAGGCCCGCCCTTTGCCCGGGGACCGGACAGGGGGCGGGCCCGAGCCGCCGCGCCGGAGGGCGCTCACGCCTCCTCGGGCTCCCAGCGGAGCAGGTCGCCCGGCTGGCACTCCAGCACGTCGCAGAGCGCGGCGAGCGTCGCGAAGCGCACCGCCTTGGCGCGGCCGTTCTTGAGCACCGCCAGATTGGCGGGGGTGATCCCCACCCGGTCCGCGAGCTCGCCCACGGACATCTTCCGCCGGGCCAGCATCACGTCGATGTCGACGGCGATGGGCATCAGATGACCTCGTCCAGCTCGGCCCGCATGCGCGTGGCTTCGACGTCGCGGGCGACGGCCTGGGCCAGCAGCATCCGCAGCACGAGCACGATGAGCGCGACGCCGAGGATGGCGAGGGCGATCCCGCCCATGATGACGCTGACGCCCGGATCGTCCCGCTGGCCCGGCGCGTTGATGACGGTGACGGCGAACCACAGCAGCGCGACGGCGACGATCGCGCCGATGACGCCGTCCACGTACCGGAAGGCGGCGTGGGAGAACACGGTCCCCTTGCGCACCATCGCCACCAGTCGCCAGACGCAGACCAGGGCCACCTGGGCCGCCAGCATGCCCAGGATCACGATCAGACGCAGCGGAGTCAGGGGGAGCGACCCGCCCTCCTGGTCGTCACCGCTCACGAGCACCCACACCATCATGACCTGCACCAGCACGGTGCCGGTGAACACCACCGCGAGCACGGCGCGCAGCGCGCGCACGGTCAGCTTTCCCACGGCCCCTCCTTCCATCGAATAACGATGGAAATCTATCGAATTTCGATAGGGCGAGCAAGCGCCGGACCGAACCGAGGTGACGTCGCCCGCGCGGGGTCGTTTCCTCTGTATGCATGTCTTTCAGACGAACGGCACGTCCGACCGCACCGCCCGCATACCCGCCCAGCGATCGCCCTCCCGTGACGCGGCCGAGGCGGCGCTGGTCGAGCACTACCCCGCACTCGTCCGGCTGGCCCACCTCATCCTGCCTCCGGCCCTGGGCCGCCACCGCAGAGTGCTGGCGGCCCACGCCCTGGTGCAGCGCAGCCTCGCCGGGAGAGGCGGCCCGCACGCCGGAGGCGGCGCAGCCGGCGGGGAGGACTCCGCCCACGACTGGATCCGCGAGCGGGTCGTCCGCGGAGCCCTGCGGCCGCCGCTGGCCGTGTCGATCGGGGTGGCCCTGCCCAGGGCGCTCGGCCTGCGGGTGTTCCCCCGGGCCGGCGGCACGGACGAGCTCGCCCTCGACCGCGCGCTCGCCGCCGCGGATCCCGCGACGCGAGCGGCCCTCGCCCTGACGACGTTCGACGGCCTCGCCCCGCCGTCCGTCGTCGCCCTGCTGCGCGCGGTCGGCGTGGCCGACCCCGAGCGGGCGTCGAGCGGCGCCGAGCGGCTCGCCGCGAGCTGCGGTCCCGGCACGGCCGGACTGCTGCGGGGGCCGGAGTTCGACCCCTGCACGGTCCATCTGCGCCCCACCGACCTGCTGGGGCGCCGCAGACGCGTCCGGTTCGCCGCCCTCGCGGGCACCCTGGTCCTGCTCGGCGGGTCCGCCGTCGTCGCCCTCGACGGCTCACCCGCGCCCACCCCGGGTCCCGTGGTGTCCACCGCACCCGCCGGAGTGGCCCCGGTCCGCGTCCCGGCCGAGCGATGGGCCGACACCTCCCGGGTCGACTTCACGGCCTGGCCGGCCCGCGGCGACCGGGCCGCCGACCGGGACCTGATCCGCAGAGCCGTCGCCGCGTGGACGGGCGACTCGCCTCGTACGGCCCGATCCGAGCCGCCCTCGCTGCTGTACGCGGGGGACGTCGACGGAGCGAAGGTCGTCGTGCTGTACACGGGCCGCGCGCTCGTCCGCTACACCGAACCGGCCGGGGGTGACACCCGCCCCGCCCTCGTGGAGACGCGGGCCGACGACAGCGACGTGACGACGGCGGCGGCCGTGGTCCTCGCGCGGGCCGGAGGACGGACGCGGTACCTGCTCGCCCCGTGGATCGCGGAGGCGGGAGTGCGGGACCTGCGCGATCCCCGCAGCGCCGCCCGGCCCCTTCCGGTGGCGGCCGACGGGGTCACCGATCGCGTGAGCGACGCCGCGCCGCCGACCGGACCGGGAGGCTGTGCCGGTGTGCCGGCCCTCCAGCTGCGCTCGTCGACCCGCATCGTGGAGGACCACGCCTTCCTCCTGGTCGATCTGGGCGGACTCAGCCCCGTCCATCTGACCTGGACGTCCCTCCCCGTGCCGGGGGACCCGGCGCGCCGCCCGCGCGAGGCGGCGGGCCCGCTCGGCCTGGCCGCCTGGTCGCACTCGGCGTGTTCCCTCCCGCTCCTGCGGGACAGCGGTGTCCGTGCCGTCAACCGCTGGGAGTTCGCCGCGCAGACGCTTCCCGAGCGGGCGGGACGGGCCCTGTGGATCTGCACGCGTGCCGACACCTGGGAGGGACGCGGGCGGGTGGACGTCACCCTGGAGCTGCCCGGACGCGCCGTCCCCGTCACGACGGTGCGCGACACCGCCGCCTGCGGCCGCTTCGGTCAGGACGTCCTCGCCGGCGCGTTCTGGTCGGCGCCCCACGGGACGCGGTATCTGCTGGCCGCGGGCAGCAGGCGCATCGTGGGCGTCAGCGCGGACGGAGCGGTCGAGGCCGGTGCGCGGGGGCCGGTCCTCGCCGTGCGCGCCGCCACGTCCGCGCCGTTCCGGCTCAGCGGACGGCTCCCGGACGGCTCGTCCCTGCCCGGCTGGACGACCCGGTCGGCCCGGGGAAGCGGGTGAGCGGAGGAGACGGATCGCCATACGCCGTACGCGCTCCTGTCCCGGTCCGGTTACGCTCGCATCGTTCGCGCAGCGTTCCGGGCGTAGAGTAGGGCGCATGCCCGAAGCGACCCACGGAGTGACCACCGGAGCCGTAGCGCGGCGTCTGGGCGTGTCTCCGACCACCGTCCGTTCCTGGGAGCAGCGCTACGGGATCGGACCCGCCGTCCGGTCGAGCGGCAGGCACCGGCGGTGGATGCCTGACGACATCGCGCTGCTGGAGGAGATGTGCCGTCTGACGGCGACGGGAGTGCCTCCGGGCGAGGCGGCGCGGGTGGTGCTCGGGCAGCGGCCCGAGGCGCTGCCCGACGCGACCGGGCCCCTGCCGGTCCCCGAGGCGCTGCCCGACGCGATCGTCCCCGTCCCGGTCCCCGAGGCGGAGCCGCCGTACCAGGACGGACGGCAGCCCGGCTCGGGCAACGGGCTGCCCCTCGGTGATGTCCGGCAGGAGTGCCGCGGTCTGGCCCGTGCGGCGGTCCGGCTCGACTCCCCGTCGATGGAGGCGCTGCTCCGGCAGGTCGTCGACGACCACGGTCTCGTCACCGCCTGGGAGGAGGTGATGGTGCCGACGCTGCACGCCGTGGGGCGCAAGTGGGAATCGTCGAACGACCGGTACGTCGAGGTCGAGCACCTGCTGTCGTGGCAGGTCTCCACCGCTCTGCGGAGGGCGGCGGTGGCCCGGACCCCGACGGCGAAGGGTCCGCCGGTCGTCCTGGCGTGCGTACCGGCGGAGTCCCACACCCTGCCGCTGGAGGCCTTGGCCGCGGGATTGGCCGAACAGGGGCTGCCCTTCAGGATGTTCGGCGGCGCCGTTCCCGCCGAGGCCCTGGACGCGGCCGTACGCAGGTCCGGTCCCGCGGTCGTCGTCCTGTGGTCGCAGGCGCGCTCGACGGCGAGCCACGCACTGGCCCGGCACGTCGCGGGCCTGTCGTTCGGGCTGCGCGGTGCCAGGACGGCGCCGCTCGTCCTCCTGGCGGGTCCCGGCTGGGCGGGCCCGCCGCCCGGCGACGGTCTGCTGCGGCCCGGTGGACTGCGCGAGGCGCTCACGGTGATCTCCAGCGTCTACCGGGACCAGGGTCACGGAACCGGGGTGTGAGCACCCGGGCCGGCCGTGCGGCGCGGAGGACGCGGGAAGAAGCCGCTCGTCCGGGCGCGGTAGTCGGCGTATCCGGGGCGTTGTGCCATGTGGTTCTCGAGGAGCCGCTTGCCGCTCCCGAAGATGAGGAGGCCACTCATCACGAGGGGGGAGACCACGGTGAGCGCGGCGGTCTGCCAGGACGCGCACGCCATCAGGTAGAGGCCCCACCACACGAGGAAGTCGCCGAAGTAGTTGGGGTGGCGGGTCCAGCTCCACAGTCCCCGGTCCATGATGCGGCCCTTGTTCGCGGGGTCGGCCTTGAACCGGGCGAGCTGATGGTCCCCCGTCGCCTCGAAGGCCACCCCGGCCGCCCACAGCGCGAGTCCGGCGTAGGCCGTGACGTCGAGCGGCCCGGGAACGAGCGAGGCGACCTGGACGGGGAGGGACACGAGCCAGACCAGGGCGCCCTGGAGGAGGTAGACGGTGCGGAGCGCGTAGAGCTGCCGGCTCCCCCGGGCCCGGTCCAGCATGCGCGCGTACCTCGGGTCCTCACCGTGTCCGCGACCGCGCCGGGCGATGTGGAAGGAGAGCCGAAGGCCCCACACGACGGTGGCGAGGGCGACGACGGCCCTGCGGGTGGCGTCACCGTGTCCGTCGGAGAGGAACCAGGAGACCACGGCCACGGCGGCGAAGGCGGCACCCCACGCGATGTCGACGACGCGGTGGAGGTTCCTGGCGCTGCCGATGGCGAACGTGATCAGCATGACGGTCATCGCCGTACCGGCCGAGGCCGCCAGGAGGAGGACGAGGGCGTCGGTGTCGATGGCTGTCACTCGGAGTCCCTTCCCGCGGCGCCGGACCCGTCGTCCCCGGACCGTCCGGCCCCGGTGAGCACGAGCTGGCGGACGTCGAGGTACCGGGCCCGGAAGCCGGCCTCCGCGTAGGCGAGGTAGAGCTCCCACATGCGCCGGAAGACGCGGTCGAAGCCCAGCGCCTCGACGTCCTCCCTCGCCGCGAGGAACTGCTCCCTCCACAGCCGGAGCGTCTCCGCGTAGTGCTCGCCGTGTCCGGTGTCGTGGACGATGTCCAGTCCGGCCGCGGAGCTGTGCCGGGCGATGGCCTCTCGGGAGGGGACGAGACCGCCGGGGAAGACGTACTTGCTGATCCAGGTGTGGGTGCGGGCGGTGGCGAGCATCCTCTCGTGCGGCATTGTGATGGCCTGGAGCACGGCACGGCCGCCGGGAGCCAGGAACCCGCGCAGGGCCTCGAAGTAGGCGGGCCAGTACTCGGGGCCGACGGCCTCGATCATCTCCACGCTCACCACGGCGTCGTAACTGCCGCTCGCCTCGCGGTAGTCGCGGAGTTCGACCTCGACCCGGTCGGCGTGTCCCGCCGCCCGGATCCGCTCCCGCGCCAGGGCCTGCTGCTCGGCGGAGAGCGTGAGGGTCCGGACGCGGGCTCCGCGGGCGGCGGCACGCAGCGCGAGTTCGCCCCAGCCCGTCCCGATCTCCAGGAGCCGGGTGCCGGGGCCGACGCGGGCCAGGTCGAGGAGCCGGTCGATCTTCCGGTGCTGGGCGGCGGTGAGGTCCGCGGCGTGCGCCGGCAGGTCGGCGAAGAGCGCGGACGAGTAGGTCAGGCTGGGGTCGAGGAAGAGGGAGAAGAGGTCGTTGGAGAGGTCGTAGTGGCGGTGGATGTTCCGGCGGGCTCCGTCGAGCGAGTTGCGGTCGTGCGGAGGCCTCCGGTGCGCCCAGGCGCCGCGCAGCCGACGGAGCGGCGCCGGGACGAGGTCGTCGACGTGTCGGGCGAGGACCGTGAGCAGTCCGACGAGGTCGTCGCTGTCCCATTCGTCGGCCATGTAGGACTCACCGAAGCCGATGAGTCCGTCCACGCCGAGCCTGCGGTAGAAGGCCTGGGGGTCATGGAGCGTCAATGTCGGTGCGTCCGCGGGGCCTTGGGCGAGGGCGTTGGACGGCGTGACCGTCCGCACCGTCAGGCGGGCGAGGGCGCGGTCCACGACCGTGCGCGCGACGGCCGTGCGCAGGGCGGAGGCGTGGGGGTGTCGGGCGACGTCCGGCCATCGTTCGGCATCGACCGGGTAGAGGCTGGTGGCACCGTCGGGTATGACGACCGCGCGCGGCAGGCGAGTCACAGCATTCCTTCTTGGGTGGGAGGGGCGGGCCGGGACCGGACGGGCAGTCCCTTGAGGTAGAGGCGGATTCCGTGGAGCCGAATCCCGAGCGAGACGGCGGCGGTCGACCACGGATGGCGCAGGGCGACGGCGAGGAGCGTCTGTGGCCCCGCGGGGCGGCGGGTGCCGCGGACGGTGGCGGTCAGGGGGCGGGTGCCGTCGCCGTGGCGCAGCTGGACGGTGAGGTCCAGGCGCTCGCCGGGAAGCGGCAGGCGCATGCGGTAGGAGCCCTCGACGTCGAAGAACGGCGAGACGAAGAAGTCCTTGGGGACCTCGTCGACGCCCTCCGGGTCGGGGCGCAGGAGGTAGCAGTGGCGTTCCCCGTACGTGTTGTGCACCTCCGCTATCACGCAGACGAGGTGTCCCGCCTCGTTGTGGCACCAGTACAGGGTGAGGGGGTTGAAGACGTGTCCCAGGACCCTCGCGTGGCAGAGCATCAGGACCCTGCCGACGGGTTCGGTCACGCCGTTGGCGGCGAGGAAGGTGACGACGCCGGTGCGCAGGGTGGGTGCGGCACCGCCGAAGTGGTCGCGGGGGTCGAAGCGGGCGAGCGGGCGGAGGGTTCGGGGAAGTTCCGGCAGGTCGTCGATGTCGACCAGCCAGTAGTAGGTGCGGTGGCGGAACCGGTACCGCAGCGGGGTCACCCGCGTGTGCGCGACCTCGCTCGGGTAGAGGGCGGGGACGTGCGGGGACGCGTCGCCCGTTCCCGGCCGGGAAGGCTGTGCGACGAGCGCCGGTACGGCCGCGGGCGCGGCCCGTTCCCCGTTCACCAGTCCACTCCGAGCGCCCGGGCCGCCTCGGCTCCCGACCGGCAGCCGTCCTCGTGGAACCCCCAGCCGTGGTAGGCGCCGGCGTAGGCCGTGACGCCGGTGTTCAGGTCCGGGAGCAGGGCCTGCGCGGCGACGGACTCGGGGGTGTACACGGGGTGCTCGTAGGTCATCCGCGCGAGCACGGTGGACGCGTCGACCCGTGTCCCGGGGTTGAGCGTGACGATGTGGGGCTCGTCGCAGTGCAGGCGCTGGAGGCGGTTCATGTCGTAGCTGACCTGGACGGCTCCGGGGCGGGCGGTGCAGGAGGGGAGCCAGTAGTTCCACGAGGCCCTGGCGTGCGGGCTCCTCGGCAGGAGCGTGGCGTCCCGGTGCAGCACCGTCGGGTTCCGTGAGTAGGTGAACGCTCCGAGGACGCGTCGTTCCGCTTCGGTCGGGTCGGCGAGCAGCCGCAGCGCCTGGTCGGGGTGGAGGGCCAGGACGACCGCGGAGTGGGTGGTCCCGTCGCCGTCCTCGGTGACGACGCGGGCGTGATCGGCGCCGCGGACGACGGTGCGGACGGGTGTGGCGGTGCGGACGGCGGTGACCTGCTTCGCGACGCGTTCGACGTAGGCGGCGGAACCCCCGGTGACCGTCTTCCACTGCGGGGATCCGGTCACCGACAGCAGGCCGTGGTGGTCGAGGAAGCGGAAGAGGTACGCCGCGGGGTACCGGAGGGCGGTGTCCGGTGCGCAGGACCACACGGCCGAGACGAGGGGGATCGCGAAGTGGCCGACGAAGTAGGGCGTGAAGCGGTGGACCCGCAGGAAGTCGCCGTAGGTCGTCGTCCCGTCGCCGGAGTCCATGAGACGGCGTGCGGCCCGGTGGAAGCGGGGTACGGCCGCGAGCATGCGCAGGTGGGAGGGGCGCCGGACGTTCCCGCCGCCGAGCAGGCCCCGGGGGCCGCGGGCGCCGGCGTACTCCAGGCCGCAGCCGTCGCACCGGACGGACATGCTCATCTCCGCGTCCTGGGTCGCCACGCCGAGTTCGCGGAAGAGGCGCAGGAGATGCGGGTAGGTCCGCTCGTTGTGGACGATGAAGCCCGTGTCGACCCGGACGGTCCCGCCCTCGCGCAGGGGCAGTTCGTGGGTGTGGGCGTGCCCTCCGAGGCGTTCGTCGGCCTCGTACAGGGTGACGTCGTGGACGCGGGACAGGAGGTGGGCGGCCGTCAGGCCGGCCACTCCCGCCCCCACCACGGCGATGCTGCGGCGGTTCATGGTCTTCGCCCCTCCTCTCTCCACCCTGGTCTCGCGGACGCGGGTTCCGGGTGCGGCGGTGTCGAGCCGCCGTCACCCGTCCAGGCTTCGTCCAGGCTCCGCCCGGCCGAGGCCTCTCGCCAACTCGCGTCGGTTGCGCGTCGAATTCGATGCGAGGAGGGATTCGCCACGAGGAGGGGTGCGGGACCGTCGCGGGTGCGCCGCCCCTGACCGGCCGGTCAGGGGGGTGGGCCTCACCGACCGGCCCAGTCAGAGGGGTCCGCCTCACCGACCGGGCCGGTCAGCCCGCCTCGCGCGCCTGTCGGAAGCGCGCCAGACCGTCCGCGAGCCCGACGAGCGGGTCGGGGTAGTCGTACCGGGCGCGGTCGAGGCCGGTGAGGTTCCAGGGCTGGTGCACGGCGGGCGCCGGGAGGTCGGCGAGCTCCGGGACCCATCGGTGCACGAAGTCGCCGTCCGGGTCGTAGCGCAGCGCCTGCCGTACCGGGTTGAGGACGCGGTTGGGCCGTGTGTCGGTGCCCGTGCCGGCGACCCACTGCCAGTTCAGCTGGTTGTTCGCCACGTCACCGTCCACGAGGAGGTCGAGGAAGTGGCGCGCGCCCTCCCGCCAGTCGATGTAGAGGGTCTTGGTCAGGAAGGAGGCGGTGATGAGACGGCCCCGGTTGTGCATCCACCCCTCGTGGGCGAGCTGCCGCATCGACGCGTCGACGATCGGGTACCCGGTCCTTCCCTCGCGCCACGCCTGGAGGTCGGCCCGCGCGTCCGCGTCCCGGCGCCAGCCGTCGTGGCGGGGACGGTAGTCGTCCGCCGCGGTCCCGGGCCGGGCGGCCAGCACCTGCTGGTAGAAGTCGCGCCAGCAGAGCTGCCGGATGAAGGCCTCGGCGCCCGCGCCGCCGCGCGTCCGCGCGCGGTGCACGGCCTCGACGGGTGAGAGGGCCCCGAAGTGCAGATACGGCGACAGCCGGGACGTCGCGTCGCCGGCGAGGTCGTCGTGCAGGTCCTCGTAGGTGTCGACATGCCGGCTCAGCCAGGACGCGAGCCGCTTGCGGCCTTCGCTCTCGCCGCCGACGGCGAGGCCGGGCGACACCCCCGGGACCGCGGTGCGGACGGGAAGCTTCTCCGACCGGACCTCGGTCGGCACCCTGACCACGCGCGGGGCCGGGAACGGCCTGCGCACGGGTTCGTCGCACCAGCGCCGGTAGTAGGGGGTGAAGACGGCGTAGTGGTCCGACCCCTGGGGGGTGACGTCGCCGGGCGGCACCACCGTGGTCACGGCGTCGTGCACGTACACGCGGCAGCCGTCGGCCTCCAGCGCGTGCCGGAGGCGCTCCTGGCGGGCCTGGGCGAAGGCGGAGTGGCCGGCCGCGACGTGGACCTCGTCGGCCTGGACCTGCCGGACCACGGCGCGGACCTCGGCGACCGGGTCGCCGTCACGCACCACGAGCCGGCCGCCCCGGTCCGCGAGTCCCTGGTCCAGGTCGGCGAGGCAGTCCGCGAGGAAGGCCAGCCGGTTGGGCGCCGCGAAGCCCGCCCGGTCGACCGCGGGATCCCGCACGAACAGCGGAACGACCTCGTGCGCACCCTCCGCGGCGGCCCGCAACGGCGGATGGTCGTGGACCCGGAGGTCCGACGTGAAGAGGACCACGGAAACAGTCATGACGCACTCCCGGTGACCGGCCGTCGAACGTGCGAGCGAGCCCAGCCGGCCGACCGCTGGGCTGGAGCGTTCTTCCCCGGCCGTGGCCCGGCCGGATGCGCCCCGCCGGCACGGATCCGGCCCCGGTCACCGCGGTCGCCCTCCGGGGGCTTTCGTATCGATGCGGTTTCGATGCGTCTTGTCTTCCTGCCTCGTTTCGGGGGAGCTTCGTGCTGATGGGTGCCCTTCCGACTGAGGAGCAAGCCATGAACGCCGACATCGCCGCCCGTTTCGCCGCAGGGGACGAGGACGCGCTCGCCGCGGCGTACCAGCAGCTGGGTCCCCTGGTGCACACGCTCGCCTGGCGTTCCCTCGGGAACGTCCAGGACGCGGAGGACGTCACGCAGCAGGTCTTCCTCGCCGCGTGGCGAGGACGCGCGGGGTACCGGAGCGAGCGCGGCACCCTCACCGGCTGGATCGTGGGGATCACCCGTCACGTCATCGTCGACGCCCTCGCCGGGCGCACCCGCCGGACGGACACCGAGCGGGCCGTGGCCCGGCGGCAGGAGGACGCGATCCGGCACTTCAGCGGCGACGAGAGCGAGCAGGCCCTCGACCGGGTCATGGTGCTGCAGAAGCTGACGTTCCTGTCCCCCGTCCAGCGGCGCCTGGTCGGCATGACGATCTACGCCGACATGACGCAGGCGCAGATCGCCCGCGAGACGGGGCTGCCCCTCGGCACCGTGAAGAGCCACATCCGCCGCGGCATCCTGACGCTGCGGCGCGTGATGGAGACGACCGGCTGAACCCGCGGCCCCCGCGCCGTCCGGCGCAGCGCAGGGAGCCGTCCGGCGGAGCACCGGACTCACCCGGCCGTGCCGCCCCGGCCGAGGTCGGCCAGGACCTCCCGGGCGGCCCGGGCCCCGGAGGCGAGGGCGCCCTGCAGCGAGCCCGTGGCCCGGTGGTCGCCGCAGACGTAGCGACCGCCGCCCAGACGGGTGGTCCGCGTCAGGGGATACGGCGGCGGCATGGCCGGCAGGGCGTCGGGAACCGTGATCCGGTGGACCGTCTCCCAGGAGCGCGTGTCCGTCCCGTACACCTCGGCGAGAGCGGCCCGCAGCCGGACGTCCCGCTCGGGCGGCAGCTCGCCGAGCACCGAGGTCGCGACGAGCGACCGGCCGTCCTCCGCGTAGCCGGGCTGCACCTCCGTGAGGACGCAGGTGTTCAGGAAGCGGCGCCGGGCGTCCACGACCAGGGTGGGTTCGCTCAGCGGGGACTCTCCGGCGGCGTGGTAGACCGTGCTCACGGTGCGGCCGGCGGGCACGTCCAGGCCGGGGAGCAGACGAGCCGCAGCGCGTGCCCCGGTGGCGACGACCACGGCCCGGGCCGCCAGTTCGGTGCCGTCGGCGAGGCGTACTCCCCCGGCGGTGAGGCCGTCGGCCGGCGACCCGGTCGACAGCACTCCGGCCGGGAGGCCGGCGGCGAGCTGCGCGGGCACGGCTCCGGCACCGTCCGCCGGCAGGCAGAGCGTTCCGCGCAGGAGGGTGCGCCAGACCAGGTGGAAGACGCGCGACGAGGTGGCGAGTTCCTCCTCCAGGAACACGCCGGACAGGAAGGGCCGGAAGAAGGTCTCGACCATGGCCCCGGAGACCCCGGCGCGCGCCAGTGCGGTGCGGGTGGTGGTGTCGGTCCGGGAGCGCAGCAGCGCCGCGGGCTCCAGCATGTCGCGCGCCGAGAGCACGCCCGCGGCGAGCAGGTCCCTGGGCGAGCCCGCCCGGCCGGAGAACAGGTCACCGCTGCGCCGCAGGTCCCGGGTGGGGTCGGTGTACCGCCGCATCCCGTCCGGCGTCGACACGAGGACGGCGGGGGTGAAGGGACGAAGCCGCAGCCGGCGCAGGTCGAGCCGTCGCTTGACCTGCGGGTAGGACGTGTTGAACACCTGGAATCCGCGGTCGACGGTGAAGCCCGCGACCCGGTCGGTGCGCATCCGGCCGCCGGGGGCCGCGTCCGCCTCCAAGATCCGGACGGCGAGCCCCGCCGCCCCGAGGTCGGCGGCGCAGGCCAGACCGGACACGCCCGCTCCGACGACCACGACGTCCACGCTTTCCTTACCCGACACGGTCACGGGAGAGCTCCTTCTCGTCCGTCCTGACGGTCTTCTCGGCGGTCCGGGCGATGTTCCTCGCCATGCCGCCGAAGACCACGGCGTGGAACGGCGCGACGCTCCACCAGTACACGTGTCCGGCCAGGCCCCGGGGGTGGAACAGCGCGCGCTGCCGATAGCACGTGCGTCCCTCGTCGTCGCGGTCCGCGACCATCTCCAGCCAGGCGAGGCCGGGGAGCCGCATCTCGGCCCGCAGGCGCAGCAGCCGTCCCCGCTCGATCTCCTCGACCCGCCAGAAGTCCAGCGCGTCGCCGACCCGCAGCCGCTCCGCGTCCCGTCTGCCGCGGCGCAGGCCCACTCCCCCGACGAGGCGGTCGAACCATCCGCGGATCGCCCAGGCCAGCGGGAAGGAGTACCAGCCGTTCTCGCCGCCGACGCCTTCGACGACGCGCCACAGGGCGGCCTGGTCGGCGTTGACGGTGCGGGAGCGGCTGTCGGTGTAGAGGCTGCCGCCCGCCCAGTCCGGGTCGGTGGGCAGCGGGTCACTGGGCGCGCCGGGCAGGGACGCCGAGGACCAGCGCGTGACGACCTGGGCGTCGCGCACGCGCTGGAGCGCGAGCTCCAGGGCCTGGTCGAAGGTCAGCGGGGAGCCCTGCTCGTCGGGAACGTACTGCTTGATGTCGTCCTCGGAGCACACGACCTCGTAGCGCAGGGACTCCGCGAGGGGCCGGGCCAGGGCGGCGGGCACGGGCGTGACGAGTCCGATCCAGTGGCTGGAGAGGCGAGGGGTGAGCATGGGGACGGAGAAGATGAGCCGTCGGGGCAGTCCGGCGACGGAGGCGTAGCGCATCATCATGTCGCGGTACGTCAGGCGGTCGGGTCCGCCGATGTCGAAGGTCCGGCTGACGTCGTCGGGCATCCGCGCGCTGCCGACCAGGTAGCGGAGCACGTCCCGTACGGCGATGGGCTGCACCCGGGTGCCGACCCAGCTGGGGGTGACCATCACCGGCAGGCGTTCCGTCAGGTAGCGGAGCATCTCGAAGGAGGCCGAGCCGGAGCCGATGACGACCGCGGCGCGCAGGACGGTGGTGGGGACGCCGGAGTCGAGGAGGATCCGGCCGACCTCGGTCCGTGAGCGGAGGTGCGGGGAGAGCTGGTGCGGAGGCATGTCGGGCGGGATGAGCCCGCCGAGGTACACGATCCGCTTCACCCCGGCCGCGCGGGCCTCGGCGGCGAAGTTGCGCGCGGCGTCGCGGTCGGCCCGCTCGAAGTCGGCCGCGGAGGTCATGGAGTGGACGAGGTAGTAGGCGACGTCGATGTCGCGCATCGCGGGTCTGAGGCTCTCTGCGTCGGTGACGTCCCCCTGGACGACGTCCGTCTGCCCGGCCCAGGGGAAGTCGGCGAGTTTGGACGGATGCCGGGCGAGGCAGCGGACACGGTGTCCCTGGTCGAGGAGTTCGGGGACGAGTCGGCCGCCGATGTATCCGCCGGCGCCCGTGACCAGGCAGCGGAGGACCGTCGGCGGTGTCGAGGGCGTGGCCATGGTGGAGAGTTCCGTTCCGTCGGGCGTGGGCGGGGTGTACCTCTGTCCATGCTTCGCCGCTGACCCGCCCCGGGGATGCGCCGGGAGCCCTCCGGTTCACCTGTTCGTACGTATGCTTCCGGCGTTCCCGGGGTCGCCGGCGCTCTCCGCGCCTGCCCTCGCCCGCCGCGGGGTGTCCTCAGCCCGTCTCGGCGGACGCTCCCGCCGCCGCCCGGACCTCGTCCTCGATCCGTGCGGCGTCGCCGACCGCCACGGTCACCAGCCGGTCCGGCGCGAACGCCTCCCGGAGGGCCGCCGAGGCCTCCTCCACGGTGACGGCCGCGGCCCTCCGGAACGCGCCCGGCAGGGTGCCCGGGGCGCGCCCGTCGAGCACCAGCACGGCGATCTCGTCCGCGACGGCGGAGGCCGTGAGGTAGCGCAGCGGCGCGGCGTCGACGATCTGCGCCACCGCCGCCGACCGCTCGGCCGCGCTGATCCCGTGCTCGGCCACCTCGCGCAGGATGCGCCGGACGTCGCCCAGCGCCTTGCCCGTCACCGATGTCTCCACCGCGCCGGTCACCACCGCGAGCGAATGCCGCACCACCGCGAGGAGCCGGCTGTGGAAGCCGTACGTGTACCCCTTGGCCTCCCGCAGTTCCCGGTCGAGGCGGGCGTTGACCGAGCCGCCGAGGCTGTGGTTGCCGATGAGGAGCGCGTCCCAGCCCGGAGCCGTGCGCGCGGTCGCGGCCCGGCCGAGGACCAGCCGGGTCTGGACGGCCCCGGGCCGGTCGACCACGATCACCGCCGGGACGTCGCGCACGGGCGGGGCGGGCGGGGCCGGCAGGGTCCCCGGCTCGCCCTCCCACGCGGACAGGACCCGGCGCAGCGTCGTCCCGGTGCCGGGGGGGGGGGGGGGGCCCCCCCCCCCCCCCCCGCGGCGGGGGGGGGGGGGGGGGCGGGGCGCGCCCCGCCCGCCCCCCCCCGGCCCCGCCGCCCGGGCCCGGGGGGGGCCGGGGGCGCGGCCCCGCACCCCCCCCCGCCCCCCACGACGGTGGTGACGGCGGGCCGCAGGAAGCGGCGGTGGCAGGCGACGACGGCGTCCCGGTCGATCCGGCGGACGGTCTCCTCCGCGCCGCGTGCGGGACGGCTGCGCCGGTCCGCGGGGTCGAAGACGGCACCGTGCAGTTCGAGGGCGGCCCGGCGCTCGGGGTCCGCCCTGTGCCGGACCAGGGCGTGGACGCGGGAGCGGACCAGCCGGTCCACCGCGGTGGCTGGGAGCAGTGGTTCGCGCATCGCGCGGATCAGGAGGGACAGGGCGCGTTCGAGGTGGGTGACGGGTACGTCCAGGGTGATGCGCAGGCCCGCGTGTTCGGCGCCGACCCCGAGGGTCGCGCCGCAGTTCTCCAGTTCGCGGATGAAGTCGAGCGAGCCGAGGCCCGGTACGCCTTCGACGAGGGCGCTGGTCGTGATGCCGAGGACGCCCTCCAGCTCGCGGGGTTCGAGGGCGAGGGGCGCCGCGACGACGATCTCGACGCTCAGCACCTCCTGGCCGGGCCGGTCGCAGGTCAGCAGGGTCACGCCGTTGGCGAGCCGGTCCTCGTGCAGTGCGGGGAAGAGCCAGGGCTCGACCGGTACCGGCACGGGCCGCCGCGGGCGCGGGCCGGCGAACCGGTGGGGCGGGGAGGCGGAGACGGGGGCGGTCATGCGGGGACCCTTCGGGCAGGACCTGCGGGGCGGGGGCGGTGTCGACGTGGGTGCGGGGGCGGCCGTCCGGCGGAGTTGGCGTCCGGTGGGGTTGCCGTCCGGGGCCCGCGCGGTAGGGGCCGAGCGGGCGGCCGGGAGGCCGTCCGGGGCCCGCGCGGAACGGGGCAGGGCGGGGCGGGCCCCTCAGGCCGGGGCTCGCGCGGGTTCGTAGGTGAGGACCGCTCGGTGGGCCGGGCCGAGCAGGTCGGCCGCCGCCGCGCCGACCTCGGCCGCGCCGACGTCGAGCACACCGGCCAGGTGCCGGTCGCAGCGGGACGCGTCGCCGAAGTACGCCTCCTGGGCGCAGAGTTCGTCGGCCCGGCCGGCGGGGTGGGCGAGCCGGTCGTGCCAGTCCCGGCGGATCTGGGCCCGTGCCCCCTCCAGAGCGTCCTCGGTGACCCCGCCGTCGGCGAGCCGGCCGATCTCCTCGTCCACCGCGCGCTCCAGCGCGGCGGGATCGGCCCCGGCCGGGGCCCGCACGTTGAGCTGGCCGAGGGACGGTGCCTGCGCCAGGGGCATCAGCGAGGCGCGCGCCGTGTGGGCGAGCTGGTCGCGCCGCACGAGCCGGTCGTGCAGGCCCCGGCTGCTCATGCCGCCGAGGAGGGTCAGGGCCAGGTCGGCGGCGGCGCAGCCGGGTGTGCCGTAGGCGGGAAGCTGGTAGGCCGCCATGAAGGCGGGGCCGGGCACCTGTTCCACGAGGTGGCGCCGCGCCTCGGCCGGGCCCGTGGGCGCGCCCGCCGGGCGCGGGGCGGTTCGCGTGCCGGAGGGCGGGATGTGCCCGAAGTGGCGCTCCGCCAGGTCCGTGACCGCATCGGGAGAGACGTCGCCGACGACGGAGAGGATCGCCCGGTCCGGGGTGTAGTGGCGGCGGAAGAAGGCACGGCAGTCGTCGAGGGTGACCGCCCGCAGGTCCTCGGGGCTGCCGGCCGGCAGGGCGCGGAAGGGGTGCCCCGCCGGGAAGGACATGGCGACGAGCTGCTCCCAGCCGGTCCCGTAGGGGACGTTGTCGTACCGCTCGCGGCGCTCGTTCAGCACGACGTCCCGCTGGGTGGCCAGGCTGTCGGCGGTCAGCGCGTCGGGCAGGCCGCCCATGCGGTCGGCCTCCAGCCAGAGCACGAGCTCCAGCTGGCCGACCGGGACGACGCTGTGGAAGGCGGTGCGCTCGAAGCCCGTGGCGGCGTTGGTGTGTCCGCCCGCGTCCTCGACGGCGGCGGTGTGTCCGCCGGCGGGCACGTGGGTCGAGCCCTGGAACATCAGGTGTTCGAAGAGGTGCGCCAGGCCGGTCCGGCCGCGCGGCTCGTCGCAGGAACCCACCTCGTACCAGAGGCAGATCGCCGCCACCGGGAGGGTCGGGTCCTGGGAGACGACCACCCGCAGACCGTTGGAGAGGGTGTGGCGGACGGGGCTGAGGACGGGCACGGTGCTCCTACGGCTCGGTGGGCGGCGCGGTCGTGGCGTGCGGCTCGTCCCCGGCGGGGGGCGTCCCGGTCGGCGTGCCGCCCTCCTCGCCGTCCCCGTCCTCCTCGTCGTCGGTGCCGCGCAGTGCGCGGACCGGGCTGAGCAGGGGCCACAGCGCCGAGGTGAGAAGACCGGCGGCCGACACGTACATGACCTCGGCGAGGCCGAAGCGGCCGCCGAGCCAGCCTCCGAGCAGCGCGCCGATCGGCTGGCAGCCCCAGCTGACGAAGCGGGTGGTGGCGGTGACCCGGCCGAGGAGGTGGTCGGGGACCAGGCTCTGCTTCACGGTCTCGCTGATGACCAGGTTGACCACGACCGCGAAGGTCCAGGTGAAGGTGGAGGCCGACACCAGGAGGATGGCGAGCGGACGGTTGTCCCACTGTGCGGCGAGCGGGACGAGGACGGCCGAGGCGCCGGGGGCGGCGTAGGCCACGACGAGGGCGCGGCCCTGGCCGAGCAGCCGGGTGAGGAAGGGGGTGCTGGACGCGCCGAGCAGGCCGGCGACGCCGCCCGCCATGCTGGTGGCGCCGAGCAGGCCGGGGCTGAAGTCGAGGACGCGGAGCACGAAGAGGGTGTGCACCGCGAAGAACATCGCGTGGAAGATGTTGAAGTGGGTGGCCGCGAGGATCATCGGGCGCTGGATGCGGTCGTCCCGCAGGACCCGCAGCCCCTTCAGCACGGCCTTGCGGTGCGTCTCCTTCTCCTGCGTCCCGGTCCCGTCGGCCGTGTCGGCCGTGTCCTTCGCGCCCGTGGGCCGCTCGTCGCCGTCCGCCGGGTCGGCGGAGGGCGGGGCCTTGGGCAGGCCCGCCAGGGTGAAGCAGCTGATCAGGTACGAGAAGGTGTCCACGACGAGGGCGACGGGCGCGCTCATGACCTGGATGAGCAGACCGGCGAGGCCCGGTCCCGCGACGGTGCCGACGGACGTGCTGGCCTCCATCCACGAGTTGGCGCGCTCCAGTTGCCGGCGCGGCAGCAGCCGGGGCAGGTAGGCCGACATGGCGCTGTCGAAGAGGAGGGTGAAGGCGCCGACGAGGAAGACGACGCCGTACAGGACCGGCATGGTGAGGGCGTCGAGCCAGAAGAGCAGCGGGATCGCGAAGAGCAGCAGTCCCCGGGCCACGTTGGACACGATCATGAGGGCGCGCCGCTCGTACCGGTCCGCCCAGACACCGGCCGACAGACCGAGCAGCAGCACGGCGGCGGACTCGGCGGCCTCCAGGACGCCCATCTGCCACGGGGTGGCCGCGAGGGTGGTGACGGCGGTGATGCCGATCGCCATGAAGGTGATCTCGGTGCCGGCGAGGGACAGGGTCTCGCCGGTCCACAGGCGGAGGAAGCCGGTGCCCCGGAACGGCGGCTTCTTCGGCTTGTCCCGTGGGCCCTTCTTCCCGGGCCGCGGGTCCGGGGTGTCGCCCGCCCGCTGTTCCGGTACCTGCTGCTGGTCGGTCATGAGGTCGTCGGACACGTGCATGTGCTCTCTTCGCTGTGGGTGATCTTCTGACGCGTGAAGTCCAGGGCCGCGCGCCGGCCCAGGGTGGGGCACGTGCCGCTGCACAGGAACTCGACGATGTCATGCGCGAGCATGGCGGCGACCACGGTGTTGGCGGGGCCGAAGGAGAAGGGGGCGGGGTCGGTGGACCGGTCCTCGACGTCCCGTTCGTCGTCGGTGAGGCCGGTGCGCCGGGCCCGTTCGAAGCAGGTCCAGCAGCCGCCCCGGGCCGGGTCGACGACCGGGCCCCACAGGCCGACGCCGACACCGACCGCGCCGATCGCGGTCGGTGTGCCGGTGGAGGCCGCCCATCGCGCGACCACGGCGGGCAGTTCGGGCGGGGTGTCGGCGGCGACGACGACCAGGTCCAGGTCCCGGGGCAGCGACGCGGCGAGGTCACCGGTCGTGCCGATCCGCTTGCGGACGCCGACGGTCTCGACGCCGGTCCGGATCGCGCCCAGGTAGTCGGCGAGGGCTTCGGTCTTGGGCCGCCCCAGATCGGAACGGGTGTACGTGAACTGCCGGTTGAGGTTGTGCAGCGCCACCCGGTCGTCGTCGACGAGCCAGAACCGTCCCACGCCGGCCGCCGCGAGGTGCTGGGCGACGATGCCGCCGAGGCCGCCGAGGCCGATCACCCCGATCCGGGCGGTGAGCAGCCGGTGCTGGGCAGCGCCGGTGTCCGGGGTGAACAGGCCGAGGTAGTCGACCTGGCGTTCGTACGCCTCGCCGGTGAAGTCCGCGGTACTGACGGCCGGTTCGGCCGTGACCCAGCCGAGCTCCCGCAGCTGGGCCAGGAGCGCGGTGGCCGCGCCGGGACGCCAGGCCGCCCCGAGCTCCTCCCGCGTGGTGCCTTCTCGCAGTCGCAGCAGCGCCTCGCCCAGGCCCGGCCGGGCCCCGCCGATGCGGAGCAGGCGGGGGCCGAGGGTCAGCAGCGTCTCGTCCGGGGTCTCGTGGACGGCGACGGCGGGCAGCAGGCGCACGGTGTTCAGCTGCCCTCCAGGTGCTGCCCCATGGCGATGGTGTAGCGGCCGACGGCGTCCCGGGTGAAGGGCTCGACCCAGTGCCAGCAGTCCTCCCGGATGGGCATCAGGGAGACGCTGTTGAAGAGGGGTTCGACGAAGAACTCCTCGTCCCGGCCGTTGCGGAAGGCGAGGCGCCCGCCGGACTCGGGGGTGTACTCCTCGTCGAGGTAGAAGTTGACCGCGAGGACCCGGCCGGGCACCAGGTCCTGGTGGGCGCCGAGGGCGTCGGAGCGGCGGTAGGCGGCGAGTTCCATGGTGGTGTGCTTGCGCAGGACGAGTCCGGTGCCGGAGGAGATCCAGTCGCGGAGGGCTTCGGAGAGCACGGAGAAGACGAAGAACTCCTGGAGGGAGCGCTGGTGCGCGGGGTCCATGGCGCCCTCGTCGAGCAGGGCGTGGATGTCCTTGACGACGAACTGGGAGATGGTGACCTCGTCCTGCTCGTCGACCTCGTCGTCCCAGAACTCGGTCTTGCCCAGGCGTCCTTCGTACGTGGCGGCGTGCCGCGACCAGGTCGGGATGGCGCGCATCGCGGCGGCGAGGTCGGTGGCGAACGCGGGGCGGAGGAAGTCCCGCAGCTGCAGGGGGTGGACCTGCTCCCCGTGGTACCAGTCGCGCAGCAGCTCGACCGTGGACTCGGTCAGGTACTGCGGCGCGACGTAGGGGGCGGCGCCGGAGAGGGCCGGCGGAACCGGCGACGACGGCCGTGTCGTGGTGCTGGACATGGTTCTCCTCACGGACGGGGGTGGACGGGGCGGGTGGAGGGCACGGGGGTCAGGCCAGGGCCGGCTGCGGGCGTCCGGTGGCGGCGACGGCGGTCAGCAGCCGGGCCTCGACGAGCTGCCGCAGGACCGTGGCGCCGCCGGCCGTCCCGTACACGTCCGTCAGGTCGCGGCGGGTCAGGGGTGTCCCGTCCAGCCAGGGGGCGAGTCCCCTGGCCACGGCGGCGGGCAGGACCGTGCGCTCACGCCGCAGGACGTGGGTGACGACCAGCTCGTCACCGCGCGGGAGGACGTCCAGGGACGCGACGCCCAGCCGGAACGGCTCGTCCTCGCCGGGCAGCCGGTCGAGGAACTCGTCGCCGGTGCGGCGCATGTGGGCGGAGCCGTGGCCGATCGCGAAGTCCTGGTAGGCGCGGTGGACGCCGGTGCGCTCCTCGCGGGTCATGGCCGGGTCGATGTTGCCGAGGTGGTTGAGCGCGTACTGCGCCTGGTTGGCGAGGCCGGGGCCGTCGTCCCCGACGACGAGACCGAAGCGCTCGGGGTGGCGGCCGACCTCGGAGGAGCGGGTCGCCTCGAAGGGGAAGACGGTGAAGGACTCGATGCAGTCGGCGAGTTCGGCCACGTCGCGCAGCGACTCCATGGCCTCCTCCAGGGTGGTGGAGGGCAGGTCGGGGATGAGGTTGATCCTCAGCTTCATGCCGGCCTGGTGGGCCTCGCGGATGAAGCGGAGGTTCTCCTCGCGGTCGGCGGACTTGTGGACCAGTTTCAGGACGCGGGTGTTGGTGGTCTCCATGCCGATGACGAGGTACGCGCAGCCGGCCCGGACCATGAGCTGGAGCAGTTCGGCGTCGAAGCGCCGGTCCACCATGGCGAAGGAGTTCCAGGTGATGTCCAGGCCCCGGTCGATGACGGCCTGGGCGAAGCGCCGGGCGAACGCGGGCGGGATGGACTCGGTGATCAGCTCGAAGCGGCGCACCCCGTGCGTGCTGACCTGGTGCTCCAGCTCGGCCATGAAGCTCTGCACGGAGCGGCCCCGGTAGGGCGGGGAGCCGTCGTACAGCTCGACGAAGTCGCAGTAGTCGCACTTGCCCCAGTAGCAGCCGCGCGCCTGCACGATGCCCATCTCGGGGCCGACGAGCCGGGCCATCAGGTCGGGGTCGTACGCGGCGGGCGGCAGCGCGTTGGGGTGCAGGCCCGCCGTGGGCGGGGTGTGGACGGGGCCGTCCGCGGCGACGGCGGAGACGCCCGCGACCTCGTGGGGCCGCCAGTCGCCGGTGTCGGCCTGCCGGTAGAGGGCGAGGAGGGGGGCCTCGCCGTCGAAGCGGACGACCGCGTCGACCTGCCGGTGGACGTCGAGCAGTCGGGCGAGGTCGTCCTCGTTCATGAGGGACAGCGTCGGCCCGCCGAGCACGATCCGCAGGTCGGGCCGGATCCTCTTGACCGCCTCGGCGAGCAGCAGCGCGGGCACCAGCTGCGGGCCCATGGGGACGGAGACGCCCAGGAGCCGGGCGTCGGCGGGCAGCCGGGCGGCGAGGCCGAGCGAGGCGTAGTACGCGCGGTAGACCTGGGTCCGGTCCGATTCCAGCAGCGCCGGGTCGGTCAGCCACTCGGCCTCCGGGTCGATCAGGTACGGCTGGGCCAGCGCGGACAGCAGGAAGGCCGGGCCGGACTCGGCGGCGAAGGTGTGCCGGCCGTGCGCGTCGAAGAGGGCGTCGTGGTGGCGGGCGAGCCAGCGGCCCGCGACGGCGCTCATCTCCTCGGGGTAGCAGCCTTCCAGGCCGACGAGCCGGCCCGCGCCCGCCTCCGCCAGGTGGCCGGGGTCGAGCAGGTGGAGGGCGAACTCCTCGTTGAGGTCCCACTGGTGGGTGCGGACCTTGCGGCTCTGGAGGAAGCCGGCGAGGACGGCGGTCGACGGGAAGTAGCGGCCGAAGCTGGACTCGACCAGCGGGGGGAAGGCGAGGACGACGGAGCCGGTGTGCCGGGCCGCCGTGTCGGGCTGCCGTCCCGCGTGGGGGGCGGGCACCGCCTCCGTGCCAGGTGCGCCGGGTGTCTCGGGTGTCATGTCACTTCACCTCACCGGGAGTCGTGGGAACGGCGGCGATGCTGACCGTGTGGCGCCCCACGCGGTCGGCCCGCCAGGGGGTGACCCAGTGCACGCAGCCGGGGCGGATCGGCATGACGGACAGGCTGTTGAACCGGGGCGGCATGAGGTGCTCGCGGCCCTCCTCGTCGCGGAAGCCGAGGATGCCGCCGTCGTCCGCCCCGTAGCCGGGGTCCAGGTACAGGTTGAGGACGAACAGGGTGTCCGACTCGGCGTCGGAGTGCTCCCCGAGGGTGTCGCCGCGCCGGTAGCGCGCGAACTCGACGTTGGTGGTCAGCGCTCCCCCGGGGGCCGTCCAGCGGTCGAGGAGGTCGCGCAGCACCGGGCCCATGGCGGCGAAGACGAAGAACGCGGAGAGCCGGGCGCGGTGCTCGGCCGGGTAGGGCGAACCGTCGTCGAACAGGGCCGGGATGTCCCGGGCGACGTCGCGGACGGCGGCCCGTTCCCCGGGGGACGCGGCGCGCCACTCCTCGGGGGTCGCCGGCCGGGTGGCGAGCCGGTCGGGGTTCCACAGGACGGCCGAGGTCTCCCACGTGGGCATGGCCCGTACCGTCTCGCCGAGGGCCCGTGCCTGTTCCGCGGGCAGGAAGCCGTCGAGGTGGACGGGGCGGGCGGGGACAGTGGTCAGCAGTGCGGCGAGCGCGTCGAGCTCGGCACGCGAGCGGCCGGACGGACGGAAGGGGCCGTCGGCCCCGGCGCAGGGGTCGTCGGCACCGGGTGCGGTGGTGGCCGGGCTGTGCGTCATGCGGTTCGGCCCTTCAGTGGTCGCGGTCGGGCACGGCGGTACGGGTCAGGTGGTCCAGGTGCGTGGTGCCGGTGGCCGCCACGACGGGCGCCGGGCGCCCGGGCCCGGTCAGGGTGACGCTGTTGACCTGGAAGAGCGGCACCACCGGCGCGTGGTCGAGCACCACGGCCTCGGCTTCCCGCCAGGCCCGCGCCGCCGCGGGTCCACCGGCCGCGCGCAGCGCCCGGTCGAGTGCGGCGTCCACGGCCGGCTCGGCGAACCCGAAGGCGCGGGCCTGGCCGGCGGTGCTGTGGAAGCCGGTGAGGAAGCCCGCCACATGGGCCAGCGGGGCCGGGTTGATCCCGTAGAGCAGCTCGTAGTCGAGGGTGGCGGCGGCCCGCGCGAAGCGCGCGTACGGCAGGGGGCGCAGCCGTACGGGGTGGCCGAAGCGCTCACGGATGTCCGCCGCGACGAGGGCGGCCGCGGCGTCGTTCGGCGGGAAGTCGGCGTAGGTCAGGGTGAGTTCCGCCCGCCGTCCCGGTGGTGGGAGGTGGCCGGAGTGCGGTCGTACGGCGTCGCCCGGTCCCGTCGCTCCCGGCTCCCACAGGTCCGAGTAGCGGGGGAGCGGCAGGGCCGCCTGCCGCAGGCGGGTGCTCGCCGTGCGGCGGTCGAAGCCGGCGGAGAAGGCGCGGCGTCCGGCCGGGGCGGCGAGGGGGCTGTCGATGCCCGGGCGCACCCACAGCTGGCAGGCCATCGAGAGTCCGCGGACGGTCGCGCCGGGGCGCGCGGCGGCCGCGGTGAACTCGTCCGGTGTGAGACCGGTGTTGAGCGAGAGGTCGAGCCGGCCGTCGGCCAGGGCGGCGAAGGCTTCGGCGCGGTCGGCGTGCACTTGGAAGGCGAGCCGTTCGGGGGTGCCGGGCCCGGTGCGGCGGGACGGTTTGCGGCGCAGTTCGATCCGGCCCCGGGCGCGGTCGGCCCGGACCGGCCGGAAGGGGCCGCTCCCGGTCCAGCCGCCGTCGGCGGTCTCCCGGACGGGCGCGGCACCGGGGAAGGCGAGGAGCTGCGGCAGGTAGGGCAGCGGCAGCGGGGAACGGAGCTCGACGACGGGAGCGCCGTCGGCCGGGTCGGGGACGACCCGGGTGGTGACCGGGGAGCCCGTCCCCTCGGGGTCGTACGCGGCGGGCAGCGGCAGGCAGGTGGGCCCCCAGGCCCGGTGGACCCCCGCGGCGATCTCCTCCGGCCGCACCGGGCCGCCGTCGTCCCAGTGCTGTCCGGGGGCGGGCCTCAGCAGCCACACGCGGTTGTCGTCGAGCGGGGTGAGGGCGGCGAGCGCGGACGGTGCCGTGCCGGGCGCGCCGGAGAGGTCGCGGGTGAGCGGGTCGACCAGGGCGTCCAGGACGAGGGCCTGGTTGAAGTCCACGACGTGGAAGGGGTCCAGGCTGAGGGGCCAGGCGTCGAGGTCGACGACGAGGGCGGTGTCGCGCCCGTCGGCACGGGCCTGCTGGGTACCCACTTCGGCTGCAACTCCCCCCGGTCGGTCGGCTGTCGGCGGCGGTGCGCCGGACGGGTCGGCTGGACCGCCGGGCCCCGGGGCCGCGCTCGGTCCCGGGGTCCGGCGGCGGTGATCAGCTGCGGACGCGGTTGCCGAGGAACTCGTTGAGCAGTTCGCGCTTGAACACGAGGCCGTCGGTCTCGAGCTCGGGCGTGCCGGCCGTGTCCTGCTGGCGCAGCTCGGCGGTCTCCTCGGTCTCCGGACGCTGTGCGTTGGACTCCATGGTGGTTCCCCTCTCATGCGAGTGGACGGCTGGCCGGGGCGCGGGGGTTGCCCGTGTCCGGCCACCCAATGGCCGCCGACCCGGACGGGAGGTTCCCCGAACGGGCGGTCGGTGGCGACGGTGTCACGCCGATTTCTCTCGCTCAAGACCGCCGTGAGAGATTGATCGGATCCAGGTGCGGCACACCGGCGGGCAAGGGGTGGGAGATCGATGGGATTTCTGGAGGTTTCCGGGCTTGAATACTGGTTGGCCGATGGACGGATGCTTTTTCACGATGCGTCCTTCCGGGTCGGAGACGGCGACAAAGTCGCCCTGATCGGCGCCAACGGAATGGGCAAGACGACCCTGTTGCGCCTGGTCACCGGCGAGTTGAAGCCCGAATCCGGAACGGTCAGGGTGGTTGGCGGACTGGGAGTGATGCCCCAGTTCATCGGTTCGGTGCGGGATTCGACCACGGTGCACGAATTCCTTGTCTCCCTCGCACGTCCGGAATTGCGACGCGCATTTTCGGACATGGAGCGAGCAGAACTCGCCATGATGGAATCGGACAGTGAGGCCGTCCAGCTCCGTTATGCCGAGGCGCTCTCCGTGTGGGGCGACGCCGGCGGTTACGACGCCGAGGTCGAATGGGATCTGGTCACCGAGGCAGCGCTCCGCCTGCCCTTCGACCGGGCACGCTTCCGCGAGCTGCGCACCCTGTCCGGCGGCGAGCAGAAGCGCCTGGCCCTGGAGGCCCTGTTCCGGGGCAGCGCCGAGGTGCTCCTCCTGGACGAGCCGGACAACTACCTCGACGTACCGGGCAAGCGGGAGCTGGAGGAGACCATGGCGGCCTCCCAGAAGACCGTGCTCTACGTCAGCCACGACCGCGAGCTGCTGGCCGCGACCGCGACCCGGGTGCTCACCCTGGAGGCCGGGGGCGTCTGGGTGCACGGCGGTGGCTTCCGCGACTACCACGAGGCCCGCGCGGCGCGTCTGGAACGCCTGGACGAACTGCACCGCCGCTGGTCCGAGGAGCACCAGCGGCTCAAGGACCTGGTCCGGACCCTCCAGCAGCAGGCGAAGATCTCCGCGTCGATGGCGGGCAAGTACCGGGCGACCCAGACCCGGCTGGCCCGCTTCGAGGAGGCCGGCCCGCCGCCTGAGCGTCCGGTCGAGCAGAACGTCCGCATGCGGCTGCGCGGCGACCGCACGGCGATGCGCGCGGTCCGCTGCGAGAACCTCGAACTGCGGGGCCTGACACGCCCGTTCGACCTGGAGGTGTACTTCGGCGAACGGGTCGCCGTGCTCGGCGCGAACGGCACGGGCAAGTCCCACCTGCTGCGGCTGCTCGCGGCGGGCGGCAGCGACCAGGAGCTCCACGACCCGGACCGGCACGGCGAGCCGGTCGCCCACGAGGGCGGCGCCCGCCTCGGCGGGCGGGTCCGGCCCGGCTGGTTCGCGCAGACCCAGCAGCGGCCCGACCTGATCGGACGCACCCTCGTGGAGATCCTGGGCCGGGGCGACGGGGACCGGGACGGCAGGGAGCGCGGGGCCGCCGTGTCGGCGCTGCGGCGCTACGAACTGCAGACGCAGGCCGACCAGACCTTCGACTCGCTGTCCGGCGGGCAGCAGGCCCGCTTCCAGATCCTGCTGCTCGAACTCCAGGGCTCGACGCTGCTGTTGCTGGACGAGCCCACGGACAACCTGGACCTGCACAGCGCCGAGGCGCTGGAGGCCGCGCTCGAACGCTTCGAGGGCACGGTCCTGGCGGTCACCCACGACCGCTGGTTCGCCCGCACCTTCGACCGGTACGTCGTCCTCGACGAGGACGGCGAGGTCCGCGAGCACGACGGCCCCTACTGGGGCCCGGGCGTCCCGGCCTGAGCGGGAGCGCCCGGCGGGCCCGGCCGGGCGGGGGCGCGGCCTGCGACGGGCGCACCGGGAGGCGCTGCGGTCAGGCGGGACCACCCCGGCTGAACCAGCCCGTGAAGGCGGACGTCCCGTCCCCGTGTCCGGCCGCGGCGCCCGCGCCGGTTCCGTGTGCGTCGGCGCCCGTGCCGGCACCCGCGCCCTTGTCCGTACCGGCTCCCCCGTCCGTGTCCGTGCCGGAGTCGCGCCGGGCCGCCCTCGCCAGGACGCGCTCCGCCTCGGCCCGCCAGGTCGCCGCGCTCGCACGGGGCGGCGGCAGGAACGGCCCCCGTTCCGGCGCGTCGGCGCCCGCTCCGAAGAAGTCGCCGCCCTTGCGCTTCACGTCGTCCGTTCCCCAGGATCGGCCGGAGCCGCGCGGTGGGACCTTCTGCAGGTGCGGGATGTGCTTGGCGCAGTGGATGTAGGCCTCCTCGACGGTGATCACCACCCAGACGAGGGCCCGCCGGCCGGGCACGGGGTCGACGGCGAGCGTGGGGTGGCCACGCCGCATGTCCTCGTCGGCCACGATCCCGGCGCGGCCGTTGACGTGGAGTCCGATGCGGTCGCGGAGGAAGTCCACCATGAGGACCCCGACGTGCGGGTTCTCCTCGATGTTGCCCAGGCTGGCGTGGACGCCGTTGCCCCGGTACTCGGGGTAGGCGAGCGTCGTGTCGTCCAGGACGTGGAGGAAGCCCGGCGGCCCGGCACGGAAGGTGTTGTCGCACTCGCCGTGCCCGTCTGCGGTGGCGAGGAAGAACATCTCCTGACGGGCCACGAACTCCCGCATGCGCGGGTTGAGCCGGTCGAGGACCTGTTCGGCGTAGAAGCGGTCGGCGCGCTCCGCGGTGCCCATGCGCTGCTGGACCAGGTGCTCGCCACCGCTGCCGGGGCGGGTGGTGCGCAGCGGTGCCGTCAGGGCGTCACGCTGCTCCGTCTGTTCGAAAGTGCTCACGTCGTGGCCCCGACCAGTCCCTCGATGGAGTCGTGCCGTATGCGATGGGACGGGACGCCCATGCCCAGCATGGTGTCGACGCCGCGCCGGATCATGCCGGGCGGGCCGGAGAGGTAGACGTCGTGGGTGTGCCACGAGCCGTACTCGCGCACCGCCTCGGGAAGTCCCCCGGACAGACCCGCCGGACCGTCGTCGACGACCGGCCGGACCGAGAGCCAGGAGTGCGTCTGCTGGAGCCGCAGCATGGTGTCGAAGTCGTACAGGTCGTCGTTGCGGCGGGCTCCGTAGAAGACGTCGACGGAGCGGCGCCGGCCGTGCCGCACCACGTCCTCCACCAGGGCCTTGATGGGCGCGATCCCGGTGCCGCCGCCGAGGCAGAGCAGTCCGCTGTCGGTGGTGTGGTCGACGGTCATGGAGCCGGTGGGCGCACCGAGCCGGAGGACGTCGCCGGGACGCGCGCGGTGGACCAGGGCGTTGGAGACCCACCCCGCCGGCACCGCCTTGACGTGGAAGGAGAGCAGGCCGTCGGAGCGCGGCGCCGACGCGAAGGAGTAGTGCCGCCACACCCGCGGCCACCACGGGGTCTCCAGGGCGGTGTACTGCCCGGCGAGGAAGGGGTACGGCTGGTCGGGGCGGACGGTGACGACCGCGACGTCCTTCGTGCGCATGTCGTGGGCGACCACCTCCGCCTGCCACCACGCGGGCGCGTGCATCTCGTCCGCGGTCGCCGCGTCGATCATGATCTGGGAGATGGTCGTGTAGGCGCCGACCCACGCGGCCTCGGTCCTGGGCCCCCAGGTCGACGGGGCGTAGCGGCTGAGGGCGCCGATGAGGGCCTCGCCGACGGCGGGGTAGTGCTCGGGCCGGGTGCCGTACTTGCGGTGGCCGCGGCCGAGGTTGGTCAGGTACGCGGTCAGGGTGACGGGGTCGTCCGCGTGGGTGGCGGCGGTGAGCAGCGCCGTGAACAGCCGGTCGCGCTGGGTGTCCATCGCCGCGGGGAAGAGGGCCCGCAGGGCGGGGTGGCGGAGGAAGAGCAGCGCGTAGAAGTGCGAGGTGACGGTGTCCGCGATCGGCTCGATCTCGGCCATCGTACGGCGGAGCAGCGCCGTGTCCGAGGTGTCCTCGTGCCGGGCGGGCGGCGCCTGACGCCGGGGCTGGGGCGGGGCGGAAGGGGGCGTGGACCTCTGTCCGTTACGGGGCGGGGCGGAAGGGGGCGTGGACCCCTGTCCGTTACGGGGCGGGGGTACCGGGGCGGTCCCGCCCGGGGGGCGCGCGAACCAGCCTCCGCCGGCTGCTCCCCCGGCGGTTCGGTCGCTGTCGCCCGACGGGGTGGCCGGAGCTTCCATCGGTCTGCCTCGCCTCGAACGTGTGCGGTCGGTCTTCCGTCCCGGGCCGACCGCCACGCGGGACCCGAAAGAGCTGAATCGCCCCCTCCTCATTCACCCGGTCAGGTGAACGGGGCCGACCATACCCCGCTTGAACGAACACACAGCCCGGACCGCCACAAGCCCAAGGAACTCGAATTTCCGCAGGTCAAAGCCGTGTTACTCGGCAGTCACCCTGTCCCGTCGACCTCTTCGGCCCGAGCCCGCAGGCGATTCACCGACGGAAGACTCACGGGGTTTCCAGATCTCCTCCACATTTCGGGGACGGTCTTCACGAGCGCATCGGTCGCACCGTGGCGCGTGAGGGTTGTTCGATTCCGTGGGCCTCGGAGGGGTGTGGATCCCCTGTCGGCACAGGGCACACCGGCGCCCTCAGGGCGCCCGCCACACCGTCAGGTCCCCGGCCAGGAAGCTGACCCCGCTGTCCGGCAGGGCCGTCGACTTCACCTGGACGACGAACAGGGCGATGTCTCCGGTGGGGTGCTTGACGCAGATCTCGCTGCCGGCCGCGACCAAG
Source organism: Streptomyces sp. NPDC059695 (assembly GCF_042733785.1). NCBI lineage: Bacteria > Bacillati > Actinomycetota > Actinomycetes > Kitasatosporales > Streptomycetaceae > Streptomyces > Streptomyces sp. NPDC059695. The sequence continues at coordinate 114,300 of NZ_JBHWFF010000001.1, forward strand.
GTCAGCGTCAGCCGGCGGCTCGGCGCGATGTCGAGGTCGGTGCGGCAGGCTTCGAGGGTGGCCCCGGGCTTGCCCACGTGCATGCTCATCACGCTCGTCGTGCTCTCCAGGCTGCAGGTCCGCCCGCACACGAAGCGGATGTCCCCCGTGCGGTTCTTCCGCTCCACCGGCTCCTTGATGCTCAGTGAGTTCTTCTCGCTCAGCATCTGCCAGGGGTACGCGACGGCTTGAGGTGTCCTGCTCGGGGTGGCCGAGGGGGTCGGGGTCGCGGAGCGGCGCACCTTCCCCGCGGTCCGGCCGCCGCCCGCGGAGGCGGAGGGCGACGACGCCTGCGGACCGGGCGTCCTGGAGGAGGCCGCCTCGCGGTCGCGGATCCGGTCGGCGGCATCCATGACCGTCCAGGTCAGGCCCGTCAGGAGGAGCGCCCCCGCCGTGACGGCGGCGGCCGTGACGAGCGCGGTGCGCCGCCTCCCGGACCGGCGCCGCTCGGCGGGCGCCGTCGGCCGCCGGCGCCGGACCAGCGGCAGCGTGCGCACCGGGGTGGGGTCGGGGACCGGACCCGGGACGGTGCGCTCCGGGCCCGTGACCTCACGCCAGACGGCCGGGCCCGCGCCCGCGTCGGCGTCCCGGCCGAGCCGCTGCCTGCACCACGCGACGACCTCCGCCGGGGTGGCCCGGTCCTGCGGGTCGGCGGCCAGACAGCGGGCGATCAGCGGGCGGAGCGCTGCCGGGAGGCGGGACAGGTCGGGTGCGCAGTGCACGATGCGGTAGAGCACGCTGACCGACGGGCCCCCGCCGTACAGCGGCTCTCCGAGCGCCGCGAAGGCGGCCGTCTGCCCGAGCGCGAAGACGTCGGTCGCCGCCGTGAGTTCGCCCGCGGACGCCTGCTCGGGAGCCATGTACGCGGGCGTGCCGATCGTGGCCCCGGTCTCCGTGTGCGAGGTGACGCCGGAGGCGAGCGAGATCCCGAAGTCGATCACCCGCGGCCCGTCGGAGGCCAGCAGTACGTTGGACGGCTTCAGGTCCCGGTGCACGATTCCCGCTTCGTGGATGGCCTGGAGCGCCTCCGCGACGCCCGCCACGAGCCACAGCACGGCCGGCACCGGCAGCGGCCCGCTCCGCTCGACCGCCTCGGCCAGGGACGGTCCGGGGACGTAGAGCGTCGCCAGCCAGGGCGGCGCCCCGTCGGCGTCGGCGTCGATCAGCTCCGCGGTGTACGCGCCCCGGACCCGCCGCGCCGCCTTGATCTCCCGGCGGAACCGGTGCATGAAGGCCGGTGCGTCGGCCAGCTCGGGCCGGACGACCTTGATCGCGACCGGCCGGCCGCCGGGTGTGTGCGACAGATAGACGCGGCCCATACCGCCGGATCCGATCCGGGCGGCGAGACGGTAGCCCGCCACGAGAAGCGGATCGTCCGCCTCCAACGTCTGGAACACCTCGGTCACGTCATCCATCCGTACCCGTCCCCCGAGTCCCCTGGTCAGCAGCCGATTCGGCCGAGGGAAGCAGCGTATGGCTCAGGACGCGGACTCCTGTCGCCAGGGTTCGCGCACGCGGCGACGCGTCCGGAACGGGGCGACGTGTCCCCCGGAGACAGGGCGGCGGGTGGGGCCGGGGTTCTCTCCGGGACGACCCCGGGTGGTTTCAGGGCTTTCCCCGAGGCCTCCGCTTCGCGCGCCGTCCTAGCGTGAAGGCATGTCAACTTCGCGACTCATCAGGGCTTTAGCCGCCTGCGCGGTGGTGCTGGCCGCCACGGCGACGAGCACCGCCGCCGCCCCCGCCATCGCCACGTCCACCGCCGCGGACCCGTTGGCCCGCTTCCACGGCCAGGCGCTCGACTGGCACGGCTGCGCGACCGGCCCCGACGACGAGCTCGGCCGGTCGCTGGACGCCGCCGGCGTCGACTGCGCCGACGTCACCGTGCCCCTCGACTACGCCGACCCCGGCGGTCGCACCCTCACCGTCGCCGTGTCCCGGCTCAAGGCCACCGACACCTCCCACCGCGTCGGCGCGCTCCTGCTCAACGACGGCGGGCCGGCCGGGGAAAGCCTCCACATGCCGATGACCAAGAAGAAGGTGCTGGGCGAGGTCGCGGGCCGCTACGACCTCATCGGCATGGACCCGCGCTTCGTCGGCCGGAGCACGCCGCTCGACTGCGGCTGGCACATCGGCTCCGCCCTCGTCCGCTCCGCGGGCGCCGACCGCGCGGCGTACCGCGGGGAGGTCGCGCTGGCGCGCCGGCTGGCGGAGCAGTGCGAGCGGACCCACGGCGACGTGCTGCCGTACGTCACCACCCGCAACACCGCCCGGGACATGGACGTCATCCGCGCCGCCCTCGGGGAGACCACCCTCTCCTACCTCGGCTACTCCTACGGCAGCTACCTCGGCGAGACCTACACCCAGCTCTTCCCCGGCCGCACCGACCGCATGGTGCTCGACGGCGTCAACTCTCCCGAGCACTACAGCCAGACCCTGCTGCGCGGCGCCGAGTCGGCCAACGAGGCCGCGCTGCGGGCGTGGGCGTCGTGGGCCGCCGCCCGGCACCGCACCTACGGGCTCGGCGCCACGCGTGCCCAGGTCCTGGAGACGGTGCGACACATCCTCGACGCCGCCGGGGAACAGCCGCTGCGCATCGGGAAGAGGTACGAGCTGGACGAGCACGTCCGCCCGTCCCTGTTCATAGGAGGCCTCGGCAGCGACCTCGACGAGCGGCGGGCCGGCCTGGCCGAGACCGTACGGCTCCTGGCGCGCGCCGCGGACCGGAAGCCGGTCGAGCCCTCCGGGGCGCTGGCCGGGCAGCTGGAGTTCCTGCTGGGCAGGGCCGGTGCGGCACCCTCCAGTCAGATGACCGCGATCATCTGCGGCGACGTGGCCGAGCGCCGCGGCACGGACAGTTACTGGCGTGCGGTCGAGGAGTCCCGCGAGCGGTCCCCCCTCGTCGGCCCCCTCGCCAACAACATCACTCCGTGCGAGTTCTGGGACCGGCCCGTCGAGGCGCCGACCGTGCTCGACAACGACGTCCCGGCCCTGCTCGTCAACGCCACCGACGACCCCCGCACGCTGTACGCCGGAGCCAAGTCCCTGCGCGAACAGTGGCCGAGCTCCCGGCTGCTCACGGTGAAGGGCGCCCGTCAGCACGGTCTGTACGGCGAGTACGGAAACGTCTGCGTCGACACGCGCGTCACCGCCTATCTGAAGACGGGGCGGCTCCCCGCCCACGACCCGACCTGCACCGTGACGGCGAAGCCGGCCGACTGACTCGGCCGGGCCCGCGCGGCGGCAGCCGTCACGGGTCTCGCATCCGGACCGGCGCGAAGACGCCGGCCCGACGCGAGGCAGCCACATCCGTCCGTGGAGTCATTCAACAACCCTACGAGGAAGGGGGGTTGAGGTGGTCTATACGCGTAGACACCCCATGCCCCATCATGGTCGCGCTCCACCCCGGCACCATCACGCCGACCGCACACCCGTGGCCGGTGTCTCCGGCATGCCTCGGTACACCGGGGCTGTCGTCCGATTTCCGCTGGAGGATGTCTTGTCCGTCAGAAAGCAGTTCCGCGCGGCTCTGTGCGGCCTCGCGCTCACCGCTGTCGTGGTCACCACCGCGCAGGGCCCGGCGGCTGCGGCGCCCGTGGCCGACGGTGCGGCGGAGGTGTCGGCGGTGGCCACGGCCGAGGACGCGGTCGCCCGCTCGATGGCGCGTTCGCTCGCCGACTCCGCCTGGCGGGCCGAGGCCGGCCGGGCCGTCGCGGGCGGCCAGGAGCACGGACTGAAGGCCCTGGCCGCCACGTCCCGGACCAGGGCCGCGGCATCGCTCGTCGCCGAGGTCGCCGCGGCGGACCGTGCCGTGCTCGCGGCCAAGGGGCTGCCCTACGGCACAGGCGGGCTGCTCACGGTGACCCTGACCGGAGCCGTGGACTCCCGGCGCGCGCCGCTGGTCGCCGTCGCCCCGTCCGACGACGGGGCCACCGCCGTCACCGCGTACGACACACACGGCCGGGCTCACGCCCTCGACCCTTCGCGAACCCCTGGCGTGCCGGTGTTCGTGATCGGCATCGACGGGGACAGGGCGGTCGAGGCCGGGCTGAGGGTGCTGGACCGCGAGCTCGCGGCCGCCGGCGTCACCACCGCGGCGACCCCGGCCGCGGCGCGGACCGCGACCGCGAGCACCGGCTTCTGGACCTCCCGCATCACCTCGGTGCGCCTCAACGACGACAAGGAGCCCTGGATCAAGGGCGATGCCGAGATCTTCAGCATCGTCAGCGGCTTCGGACTCGACGGCAAGGTCCGCGTCGACACGGTGACCCACCCGTACCTCGACGACGACGGGACCACGTACTACCCGAACCAGATCCTGGTGAACTGGTCGCAGTACAAGTACGACCTGGCCGACGTCGTGATGATGGAGGACGACGGAGACACCAACTACGCGGCGCTGGCCAAGGCCATCGCCACCGCCCTCCTGACCATCGCCGACCTGGGCGCGTACATCCCGCTGGTCGACCCGGTCGTCGACGCGATCCCGTCCTCCTTCTGGACCGACGACGCCGACTTCGTGGACGCCTGGTACACCCTCGCCCGGGAGACCACCGGCACCCGCGACGGGGCCGGCGGCAACGGCCGGTTCACCTTCGACCGGTACTGGGTCTCCGCGCTCTGACACCTCCGCGCAGGAGGGGAACGGCCCGCCCCCGGAGGCATCGTCGCCGGGGGCGGGGCGGTGCCGCCCCGGCCGGGTGTCACCGCCGCGCCGCCCCGAGGGGTCGCGGTGTCACCGCCATCCCTCGGGATCGGTGCGCCGCGGGCGGTGGCGCGACGGGTGGAGCGGGCCCGGGAAACCGACCCCCTCGCCCGGGGCGGGCGGGCCCGGCTCCGGCGCGTCCTCGGACCCGGCCGTGATCAGGTCGGTGTCGTAGGCCGGCCACGCTCCGGCCGGCGGGGCGTGTGTGCCGGCCGGAGGGTACGGCGTCGTCGTGCTGTGGAAGGCCGACCAGGCGGGACCGGGGGCGGCGGCGCCGTCCAGCGCGGTGACCTGCTCCGTCGGGATGGCGTCGGGGTCGGCCTCGGTGCCCCGGCCCAGGTGGTTCAGCAGGTAGTTGAGCAGGATCGCGACCAGGCAGCCCGCGGTGATGCCCGAGCCCAGCACGGTGGCGGCGGGGGCCGGCAGGCGGTCGTAGAAGTCGGGGTGGGCGACGGGGAAGAGCCCGAAGGCGAGCGTGACGGAGACGATCAGGCTGTTGTGACCGGTGCCGAGCGCCGCCTTGGCCAGGGTGCGGATGCCCGCCACGGCCACCGAACCGAAGAAGACGACACCGGCGCCGCCGAGGACGGGCAGCGGCACGAGGGCGACCAGGGAGCCGAGGATCGGGACGAGGCCCATCAGGACCAGGAGGGCTCCGCAGAGCGTGACCACGTAGCGGCTGCGGATCCGGCTGAGGGCCACCAGGCCCACGTTCTGCGCGTACGACGTGCTGATGAACGACCCGAGCACACCGCCGACAGCGGTCGTCAGGCCCAGCGCGCGGAGGCTTCCGGTGATGGTGCGGTCCTGGGTGGGGCGGCCGGTCACCGCGCCGAGGGCGAGGAGGGAGGCGGTCGACTCCATCATCGACACGAGCATGACGACCACCGTGGTGGCGATCACCGTGGGCACCAGCCGTGGGGTGCCGAAGGCGAAGGGTTCGGGCAGCGCGAACAGGGACGCGTGGGCGAGGGGGGCGACGTCGACCTTGCCGAAGGGGACGGCGATCAGCGTGCCCGCGAGCATGCCCAGCAGGATCGCGACGCGGCCGAGGAAGCGTCCGGACAGGGCCCGGTGGATGACCAGGGTGATGACGAGGGTCGTACCGGCCAGGGCGAGGTTGGACGGGGAGCCGAAGTCGGGGGCCCGGGTGTCGCCCCCGCGGGCCCAGACGCTGGCCACGGGCAGCAGGGAGATGCCCACGAGGGTGATCACGCAGCCGCTGACCACGGGCGGGAAGAACCGGAGGAGCCGGCGGAAGGCGGGGGCGAGCAGCAGGCACAGGAGGCCCGCGATCACGGTGGCGCCGAAGATCTCGGCCAGTCCGTCGGCGCCCCGGGACGCGGTGGTGGCCAGGGCCGGAGAGACCACGGCGAAGGAGACGCCGTTGGTCATGGGCAGTCGGGCGCCGATGCCGAAGAGGTCGAGCGTCTGGGCGATGGTGCCCAGACCGGCGACCACGAGGGCCGCCGCGAGCAGGGCGGAGAGCTGAGCGGCGGTCAGGCCGAGGGCGCCGCCGACGATCAGGGGCGGTGCGGTGAGGCCGGCGTACATGCTGGCCACGTGTTGGAGCGCCGCGGGTACCAGACGGCGGGCGGGAAGGATCTCATCGACCGGGTGCGGGGCCGTGGCCGGTCTCCGGGCAGAGGCGCGGGGCGACAAAGTGGGTCCTTGGGCACCACCCGCCGGAAGGCGGTTTCCGGGGGTGCGTGAGGTCAGGGGCGGACTGGACGAGGAACGGCTCATCCCGGACGGAGCAGGTGGCGGCGGGCTGAAGAGGACGGGCGACAGCCGACTGCATGCACTTTCGCACCGTGGAATACATTTTCCGAAGTGCGGCGGAACGGGACTCTAGGGAGCCGCCCGGGCTGCCGTCAACCGCCCCTGCGGTCGCGTCCGTTCGCGATCAACTTTGGAGATTCCACCAGAAGCGGCTCCGCCGGGAACCGCCACCGGCACGCCGCGGGAGGACAAACGCGCACATGGAAGGGGTAATTCCCACTCGTTGAATCACACAACGAGGGAAGGGGTGATCCATGCGTTCATCCGACAAGATCATGGCTACGCTCCAGTAGACCGTCGTGAACTCTTGGCGAAACTCCGGGCGCTCCTTACGGTGTGCCGCTATGCCTCCCTCGGACACCTCCTCGACAGACGGCCCACCCCCGTCCGGCCCGCCCCCGGACACCTCCTCACCCCTCCCCCCGTTCCACCCCGCCCGCGCCGCCGCGGTCCGGCGACAGCTGGGACTGACGCTCGGCCAGGTCGCCTGGGCCATCGCCGCCTACCGCGGCGAACCGCTGCACCCCTCCACCCTCACGGCCTGGGAGGCCGGTACCACCACACCGGACGCCGCCCACGTCCACGCGCTAGCCGCCGCGCTGTGGTGTTCACCCGTCGACCTGGTCGGAGAGGCGACGACCCTGGCCCAGTGCCGCACGGTCGCCGGACTCTCGGTCGCGCAGACCGCGACCGCACTCGGCATGACGCACACCCGGTGGGAGGAGGCCGAACGCCGCAACCGCTGGCGCGGCACGGCCGAACAGACCCGCGCCCTGCTCCACACCCTGCGTCCACCACCGGCCTGCTTCGTGGCCGCGTGCGGAAGGACCGCCCAACTGCGGGTCCTGCTGCGCGAGGCCGTGAGCAGCTGGTGGCCGAACTACGTCTCCCCCGTCACCCGGATCGTGCCCCTCCCGCACGAGACGGTCAGCCGCGCCCTGGAGCAACTCCACCTCGTCTACCAGCAGTTCGAGGGGGCCCTCGGCGCCTCGCCCCGGGTCGCCGCCGCGGCCGAGGCACAGGCGGCCGACTTCCTCGAGCGCATCGACCTGCACCTGTGGCACCAGCTGCGCGTCGCGAGCCACCACCCGGCCCAGGACCCGGGCCCTCCCACCTCTTGACACCCGGAGTCAGGCCGTGAGCAACTAGGCCAACTCCACGATACGGACAGTGACTTCCGCATCGTGGATCCAGATGAAGTATCCGTCCTCAGCCGCGGTAACCCTCCGGACACCCTCCCGGCCCGCGGCCGCGGACCCCCACGCCCGGCCCTCAGCAGCCGCACACACTGCCACCGGCCGCCTCCCGACACAGCTCCTCCGTGTCGCCCCTCAGCCGTCCCACTCCGGAGCGGGCCCTTCACGCCCGCTCCTTCTGCCCGCGACCCGCCGGCCGCCCCTGCCCTTGTCACCCACCCGCTGCCGGCGCCGCTGCTGCCAGGAGGCACGCCACCATGACCGAAACCGCCCAGCCAGCCGTCCCGCACCCCGTCGACCAGATGCTCCCGCCGCTGAAACTCCTCAGCGCCGGTCTGCAGCACGTCGCCGCCATGTACGCCGGCGTCGTCGCACCTCCGCTCGTCGTGGGGATCGGCGTGGGCCTGTCCACCGCCGAGATCGCGTTCCTGATGAGCGCGAGCCTGTTCACCTCCGGCATCGCCACCCTCCTCCAGACCCTCGGCTTCTGGAAGGTCGGCGCACGCCTGCCGTTCGTCAACGGTGTCTCGTTCGCGGGTGTCGCCCCGATGCTCGCGATCGCGAAGGCAGAGGCCCCCGAGGACGCGCTCCCGGTCATCTACGGCGCCGTGATCGTCGCCGGAGTCTTCGGCTTCCTGCTCGCCCCCTTCTTCTGCAAGCTCATCCGCTTCTTCCCGCCGGTGGTCACCGGCACCGTCATCACCCTGATCGGCGTGTCCCTGCTGCCCGTCGCCTTCAACTGGTCCCAGGGCGGCAACCGTCAGGCCCCCGACTACGGCAGCCTCAGGTACATCGGCCTGGCCACGGCCACCCTCCTGATCACCGTGGCCCTGCGGCGGCTGCTGCGCGGCTTCCTCAAGCAGATCTCCATCCTGCTCGGCCTGGTCGCCGGCACCCTGCTCGCCCTTCCGCTCGGCGTCGCGGACTTCGGCGCCGTCTCCGAGGCCGACATCGTGGGCATCCCCACCCCGTTCCACTTCGGCGCTCCGCAGTTCGCGGCCGCCGCGATCATCTCCATGTGCATCGTGATGCTCGTGTCGATGACCGAGTCGACCGCCGACGTCCTGGCCCTCGGTGAGATCGTCGAGCGGCCCGCCGACGAGAAGACCCTCGCCGCCGCCCTGCGCGCCGACGGCCTGGGCACGGCCGTCAGCCCCCTCTTCAACGGATTCGCCGCCAGCGCCTTCGCCCAGAACGTCGGCCTGGTCGCCATCACCAAGGTGCGCAGCCGCTACGTCGTCGCCGCGGCCGGCGGCATCCTCATCCTGCTCGGCCTGTGCCCGGTGCTGGCCTCCGTCGTGGCCCTCATCCCCCAGCCCGTCCTGGGCGGAGTCGGCATCGCGCTCTTCGGCACCGTCGCGGCCAGCGGCATCCAGACGCTCGCCGGCGCGGCCCTCGAACGCGGCGACAACGTCCTCATCGTCGCCATCTCGCTCGGCGCCGGCCTCATTCCCATCGCCGCGCCCGACTTCTACCACGCCTTCCCCGAGGGTGCCCGCATCGTGCTGGACTCCGGCATCAGCACCGGCTGCGTCGTCGCCGTCCTGCTCAACCTGGCCTTCAACCACCTCGGCCAGAGATCCTCCGCCACCGGCACCCCCGCCGAAGGCGCACCCGCCCCCGCCCCCGCCCTGCACCACTGACGCCACCGGCCGGTCTCCTCCCTCGCACAGGGAGGAGACCGGCCTCGTGCGGGACCGGAAAGGCGCGCGGGTACGTGCCCCGGTCCCCCGGGTATACGTGGTGCCGGACCGTGCGCGTGCCCGGTCTCCCCTGCGAACCCTCGGAACGGGCGCCTTGATGACGGACGTGATCGTGGTCGGCGGCGGACCGACCGGCATGATGCTGGCCGCCGAGTTGCGGCTGCACGGCGTGGACACGGTCGTCCTGGAGAAGGACACGGAGCCGACCGCAGTGGTCCGTTCGCGCGGCCTGCACGCGCGCAGCATCGAGGTGATGGACCAGCGCGGTCTCCTGGACCGGTTCCTCGCGCTCGGCCGGCAGTACCCGCTCGGCGGTTCGTTCGCCGGCGTCCGCAAGCCCCGGCCGGACCGGCTGGACACCGCCCACCCCTACATCCTCGGCATCCCGCAGACCGCCACCGACCGGCTGCTGACCGAGCACGCCGTCGAGCTCGGCACCGAGGTCCTGCGCGGACGCGCCCTGGTCGGACTGGACCAGGACGGGGAGGGCGTGACCGCCGAACTGGCGGACGGGACGCGGCTGCGGTCGCGCTACCTCGTCGGGTGCGACGGCGGCCGCAGTACGGTGCGCAGGCTGCTCGGCGTCGGCTTCCCCGGCGAGCCCGCCCGGCGCGAGTGGCTCCTGGGCGAGGCGGAGGTGGCCGTCCCGCCGGAGGCCATGACCGCCGCGGCGGCCGCGCTCGACACGCCGGACCTGCGCTTCGGCCCCTCCCCCGACACGGACGGTGCGTACGGCTTCGTCGTGCGCACCGAGGAGGTGGCGGAGGACCGTGCCGTCCCGCCGACCTTCGAGGAATTCAGGCGGCGGGTCCGGGCGGTCGCGGGCACCGACTTCGGGATGCGCACGCCGCACTGGCTGTCCCGCTTCGGGGACGCCACCCGGCAGGCCGAGCGCTACCGGGCCGGCAGGGTGTTCCTGGCCGGTGACGCGGCGCACGTCCATCCGCCGCACGGCGGGCAGGGCCTGAACCTGGGCATCCAGGACGCGTTCAACCTGGGATGGAAGCTGGCCGGCACGGTCGCCGGCTGGGCGCCCGAGGGGCTGCTGGACAGCTATCACGACGAGCGGCACCCCGTGGGCGCCGCCGTACTGGACCTCACCCGCGCGCAGGTCGAGCTCCAGTCCGACGGACCCGGCCCCCGGGCGGTACGCCGGCTCCTCTCGGAACTGATGGACTTCGAGGACGTGAACCGGTACCTGATCGAGCAGGTCACCGGCATCGGCGTCCGCTACGGCCTCGGCGAGGGCCATCCCCTGCTCGGCCGGCGCCTGCGGGACCTGCCGCTGGACCGGGGGCGCCTGTACGAACTGACGCATGCGGGCCGCGGGCTGCTCCTCGACCCGGCCGGCCGGCTCTCGGTGGAGGGCTGGGCCGACCGGGTCGACCACGTCGTCGACGGCGGCCCGGACCTCGAAGCCCCCGCCGTACTGCTGCGGCCGGACGGGCACGTGGCCTGGGTCGGTGACGAACAGCAGGACCTGAACGGCCGGCTCACCACGTGGTTCGGCGTCCCCGTCGGCTGAGTGTTCGTCCGGCGCGCAAGGGGGCGCCATCGCCCCGGCCCTCCTCGCCGCCGGCCGGTTCGCCGGTGGGCGAGGTGAACCGGAAGGTACCGGGAGACGGGCCTAGGACCGGTCGAGCGCCCGGGCGAGGAAGCGCTGCGTCGCCTGCTCCCGCGGAGCGGTGAGGACCTGCTCCGCGGTGCCCTGCTCCACGATGACGCCGTTCTCCAGGAAGCAGACCTGGTCCGCGACCTGCCGGGCGAAGTCCATCTCGTGCGTGGCCATGAGGATGGTGAGGCCGCGCTGCTTGAGGTCCGCGACGACGTCCAGGACCTCGCCCACGAGTTCGGGGTCGAGGGCCGACGTGATCTCGTCGAAGAGCAGCAGTTCCGGCTCGGTGGCCAGGGCCCGGGCGATCGCGGCGCGCTGCTGCTGACCGCCGGACAGCCGGTCGGGGTGCTCCCGCTCCTTGTCCGCGAGTCCGAGCCGGGCGAGCAGTTCCCGGGCGTGCGCCTCGGCCTGCCTGCGCGGGACACCGTGGACCTGGCGCGGCGCGAGCGTGATGTTGTCCAGCACGCTCAGGTGCGGGAACAGGTTGTACGCCTGGAAGACGATGCCGATCCGCCTGCGGGCGACGTCCGGATCGAGGCGGGGGTCGGTCAGTTCGCTCTCGCCCAGGTGGACGGTGCCGTCGTCGACGACCTCCAGCAGGTCCACGCACCGGAGCAGGGTCGACTTGCCCGAACCCGAGCCGCCGATGAGGCAGACGACCTGGTGTTCCGCGACGTCCAGGTCGATGGACCGGAGGACCAGACGGGATCCGTACTGCTTGCGAAGGCCGCGGATGCGCAGCAGTGGTGTGCTCATCGGCCCGTCTCCGCCCAGGTGCGCTGCGCCGCCCGCCGCTGGAGCCGGTCGGCGAACCGGGTCAGCGGGATGGTGACCGCGATGAACAAGAGAGCCGCTCCCAGGTACGGGGTGTAGTTGAAGTCGTAGTCCGCCTTGATCTGGGCCGCGCGCAGCACCTCCAGCGGGCCGAGGACGGCGACGAGCGCGGTGTCCTTCTGCAGGGCGATGAAGTCGTTGAGCAGGGGCGGGAGCACGTTGCGCACGGCCTGGGGCAGGACGACGTGGCGCAGGGTCTGCCGCTCGTTGAGGCCCAGGGCCCGCGCGGCGTTCCGTTGCGCGGGGTGCACGGAGTTCAGTCCGGCCCTGAGCACCTCCCCGACGTAGGCGGCGTAGGAGAGGACGAGGGCGATCACGCCGAGCACCCAGGGCGAGGAGGGGGTGCCCTGGAGCTGCAGGGCCGGCAGCCCGAACCCGACCAGGAAGACGAGGAGCAGGGTGGGGACGCCGCGGAAGACGTCCACGTAGACGGTCGCGGCGAGCCGGAGCGGCTGCAGTCCCGGTGCCTTGGTCACGCGGACGAGGGCGATGAGCAGCCCCAGGACGAGGATCAGTACCTCGGCGATGAGGAACATCTGGATGTTGAGCCAGAAGCCGCGCAGGAGTTCGGGGAACGCTGCACGGAACTCGGCGCCGTCGAGGAACAGGCTGTCGACGCGCTCCCAGCCCGGCGAGGCGACCGCCGCCGCTCCCAGTGCCACCAGGACGACGACGGTGCACAGGGTGGAGATCCAGGTGTGGCGCCGTTTGCGGGAGCGACGGAACCGCTGGCGCTCCCGCTCGTGCTCGCTGGGCCTGTAGGTGTCGTCCGGCGGCGGCGACACGGCTGTTTTGGTGAGGTCCACGGTCGGCTCGCTACTGCTTCAGCTCGGGGACGTTCGCCGAGGCGGACAGCCACTTCTGGGTGAGCTTCGCGATGGTCCCGTCGGCCTTGAGGGAGTTCAGGGCCCGGTTCACGCAGGAGGTGTACCCGCTGTTCTTCGGCAGGAGGAGCCCGAACTCCTCCGGGGTGCCGCCGTCGTAGCCGAACTGGCCGATGATCTTGGCGTTGTCCAGTTCCGCGCCGGCCAGGTAGAAGACGGTGGGCAGATCGGTGACGATCGCGTCGATCTGACCGTTCGTCAGCGCGGTGACCTCGTCCTTGGTGGTGTTGAAGACGCTCGGCTTGCCCGAGGGCTTCAGCCGCTCGAGCACGGCCTGGTAGCTGGTCGTGGCGACCTGCACGCCGATCTTCGCGTCCTTCAGTTCGCTCAGGGAGGTGGCCTTCGCGAATTTCGAGTCGCCCAGGGTCAGAACGGCCTGGTTGGCCGTGTAGTAACTCGTGGAGAAATCGACGGCCTTCGCGCGCTGCGGGGTGGCGGAGATCTGGTTGATGTCGAAGTCGAAAGCCTTCGCACCGGGGGCGTACGAATGGGAGAAGGGTTCGACGACCCATTTCACCTGGTCGCGGCCGAAGCCGAGCTTTTCGGCCACCGCGTAGGCCACCGCGCTCTCGAAGCCCTTTCCGTTGGACGGGGTATTGCTGTCGAACCACGGCTCGTAGGCCGGGGAATCGGTCGCGACGGTCAACTGGCCGCGCTTGTGGAGGCTGGGGCTGCCGGTGGTGCAGTCGGCGCCGGCGGAGCCGGCCGCATCGGGGGTGGTGCTCTGCGGCTGGGGGGCGCAGGCCGCCGCAGCCAGCACGACGGCAGCGGCGGCGGCAGTCGAAAGGGCTGTTCGGGTACGGGACATCAGGGGTCCTTCGAAAGGGAGTCCGGGAAAAGGAATCAAGAATGAGCTGGTGCTGTGCGCTCGGCGGGAAGGTCGGCGAGGCGGATCAGCGACACAGGTCGGCGGCGCAGCGCACGTGGTCCACGTGGCGGCGGCGTACCAGCGGTTGAGTTCCGGACATACGTTTCAGCATTCCGGTTCGCGGATAGCCGCGTCAATCTCGAACGTCACCGCCGGGGTAACGCGTTGATAACATGTCAGCTGGTGAGACGGAATACCTGGTCACCCTGGTTCAGACCGAATACCTCGGCCGCGGAACCGCCTCGGACCACCAGTTCGGCGAAACCGATGCCCGAGCTTCCGACGGTGATTCCGGGTTCGCCGTAGGGGACGTCGGGAAGACGGTCGTAACAGCGCACCTGAATGTCGCGGCCCTCGTGCCGGTTGTGGACGAGCAGCGCCTTCGCGGTGTCGTAGCCCGGCAGTTCGGTGGCCGGCCGGTCCAGTTTGCAGTTGCCGAAGTTGTCCACGACGGCGACCCGCACGTCCTCGGCGACGATCTGGTCCACCGCCGTCGGCACCGCCGGAACCTCACGGCCGTCCGCCAGCCAGCGGGCCAGCAGGGGCACGTACCAGAGGCTCCGGAACTGGGTCCGCGCCATCTCCTCGATCTCGGCCGGCGTGAGCTCCGCCCATCCGGCGGAGGCGGCCTCCAGGACCTCGCGGACGTCGGTGACGTGCACCTCGGTCAGGCCCAGGTACGTGACCAGCGGCGCGAGGACCCGGTGGCTCAGGGTGCTGATGACCAGGTGGTCGCCGTGGCGGAAGTAGCAGAACGGCACACCGTTGGGCCAGTGCCCGTCACGCGGGGCGATGTTGACGAGGACCACCACCGGCTGCGTCGGCCCGCCGATCAGGTCCGTGGAGCGCAGCAGGTCGAGCAGGGTGAGGGCGGCGGCGCCCTCCGGGTCCGGACCGCCCAGGGGCAGGACGGTCGGGGTGGCGCCGAAGAGGGCGGCGATCCGGGTGGACTGCCGGGCGAGGGCGTTGGGGTCGGCACAGTCGGTGAGGGAGACGACCGGTGGACGGGTCATGGCGGGTACTTCGCCTTCTGTCGAGTGGGGGTGGGAGTGGGGGGTGAGGGACGGGCGCCGGTGGTGATCACGGCTGCCAGGACAACAAAAAAGGACCCTCCGTTTCCGGAGGGTCCGTCGCATCCTGTGCGCGCACGGCTTCGCTAACGAAGCGCCTCCGAAGGTCGGGGCATCATTCGCATCATGGCAAGGGTGGCGGTGCGCTGCATGGACGGCAGGCTAGCACCGGGCGGAAGGTGTCTCAAACGCGTGTCCACGGACTGGACAGAGGGCGTGCCCCACGACGGCCCCGACGGCGCCGTTCCGGGGCCGCCGTCACGTCACGCGGGCGGCCGCCCGTCGGGCCGGGCGTGGGCGAGGAGGAACTCGGTCGCCCCGGCGATCGCCTCGGCATAGGTGCCGTGCACCGGCTCGGACTCCGCGCCCTGCCCGTCGGCGGCCGTGGCGGTGTACCACCAGGCGTCGGCGTCGGCGTCGTGGTGCACGACGGCGGTGCCGCCGGCGTAGTGCAGCGGGATGGACTCCTTCGCGGACGTCCTGACCACGGCGTGGGGCCACTTGAGACGCGCGGACTGGCGCTTGATCCCGCCCCAGGCGGCACCGAGCTGGGCGTAGTTCGCCCCGCTGCGGCCGGCGACGGTGGCGGCGCTCTCCGCGAGCCGGTCGACGGCCAGCTTCGCCTCGTACAGCGCCCGCAGGAGGGCCAGCTGCACGTCGGGGGCCGCCATGAGCACGGGATCGAAGGGCTTGCCCGCGGCACCGTAGGCCAGCGCGCGGGTCGAGATCCGCCGGGCCAGGGCGCGGACGGCGTCGAGCACCCTCTCGTCCATCGTGCAGGCGTCGTCCGCGGTGGGCTCGTTCCAGGGGGGCTCCACCAGCTGCGCGACGGAGCTCCAGAAGTCCTCGTCGTTCTTCTCGGGGGTCGGAATCCCCGGCGTCTCACTCATGAGACAACCATAACTGTCGATCCTCATTTTCGACAGCTAAAACTGTCGCACGGCCCGGGTCGACTCCTCGCCCGGGCCGGCGCTCACGGCCTCAGGGCCGGACGGCGAGGGCCTCGACCTCGAACAGCACGTCGGGCGCCGCCAGGCTCGCCACACCGATGAGGGTCTGCGTGGGCGGCTCCTTGCCCCAGGCCTCCTGCACGGCGGCGGCGATCGGGGCCAGCTTGCCGAGGTCGTGGTTCACCACGTACGTCCTGAGCTGGACGACGTGACCGAGGCCGAGCCCATGGGCGGAGAGCGCGACGCCGACGTTGTGGAACGCCTGCCTCACCTGCTCGGCGAAGTCGGCCGAGACGACCGCGCCGTCCGGGCCCGATCCGTACTGCCCGGCGACGAGCACCAGGTCCGAACCGGCGGGGACGGCGGCGGTGTGGCTGTAACCGAACGGGACCGGGTCGTGCAGGCCTTCCGGATGGACGAAGGCGTGTGCCATGCGAGTCACCTCATGTGCGTGGTGCGGCTGTTGTCGTCCTGAAGCCTCGCAACCCATACACGACACCCTGTGTCATGTATCCCGCTAGAGTTCCCGCATGCGTGCCGATCGGCTGGTCTCGCTGGTGCTCCTGCTGCGGCAGCACGGTCGGCTGTCCGCCACCGCGCTGGCCCGCGAGCTGGAGGTGTCCACCCGCACCGTGCTGCGCGACGTCGAGGCGCTCTCCGCGGCCGGGGTGCCGGTCTACGCCGAGCGTGGCCGGCAGGGCGGTTTCGCGTTGCTGCCGGGATTCCACACCGAGCTCACCGGGCTCAACCACGACGAGGCGCTCGCCCTGCTGGTCGCCGGTTCCCGGCGCGGTGCGCAGGCGTTCGGCCTCGGGGCACCGCTCGCGTCGGCCATGCGCAAGGTGGTCGACGCCCTGCCCGAGAGCCATCGGGCCGCCGCGGCCGGCGCGGTGCGGCGCCTGCTCATCGACCCGGAGACCGACCTGCTCTCGCGGCGGCAGGAGACCGAGGAGGTGCCCGACGCGGTCGTGGCGGAGGTCCGGCGCGCGGTGCTCTCCGGACACAGGCTGCGCCTCCACTACGCGGCCCGGGGCGAGCCCGCGCGATGGCGCACCGTCGACCCCGTCGGGCTGGTCACCGTCCGCGGCCAGGGCTACCTGCTGGCGGCGCGGTCCGGTGCCGACCGCACCTACCGGCTGTCGCGCGTGCTCGCCGCCGAGGAGCTCTCCGAACCGGCGCAACGACCGGACCGGGTCGACCTGGGCCGGGCCTGGCGGGAACGCGGCGCACGGTTCCGGAACGGCGGCGACCAGGTCACCGTGTGCGTGCGGATGCGGACCGCCCGGCGGGAGGAGCTGGTGGGCACGGCGCTGGCCGTGCTCTTCGAGGAGTCCGAGGGGGAGGGCCGGTCCCGCCTTGAGGTGACCTTCCAGGACGCGAGGCACGCCGAGTGGGCGGTGTGGCAGCTCGGCGCGGACGCGGAGGCGCTGACGCCGCAGTGGCTGCGCGACTCCCTGCACGCCCGCGCCGCCGCGATCGCGGCGCGCTACGCGACGCCGTCCTGACGGCCGGGGCCACCCGCCCGCGTCAGCGGGGGTGGACCCGCAGCAGGGTGTGACCGGCGACCTCCTCGGTCACGCCCCAGAAGGCGGGATGGGTGGTCAGGTGGGCGGCGAGGGCGTCGCGCAGGGCGTCGGCCGCGCCCCAGGTGCCGTACAGCTTGCTCTCGGTGAGCACCACCGGCTTGAGCCCGGTGGTGAGGACCGCCTCCCAGGTGGCGGCCGCGACCCCCGGGGTGTGCGGGCTGCGGAAGTCGTCGAGGGCGACCATCCCGTCTTCGGTCAGCAGCTCGCGGGCGGCGGCGATGTCGGCGCGGACGTGGTGGTACAGGTGGGAGGCGTCGACGTGGACGAAGCGGCAACTGCCGGCCGGGACGTGTCCGGTGATCCCGGAGGTGGAGCCCTGGACCACGGTGGGCAGCCGGCGGTGGAAGCGCAGGTAGTTGGCCTCGAACACCTGACGGGTCAGGGTCGGGTAGTACACCCGCATCTCGGTGGCCGTGGAGTCGTCGGGGGCCTCGCCGGCGTCGAAGAGGTCGCAGACGGTGAACCGTTCGCCCTCGGAGGCGTGGTGGCCGAGGACGATGGCGCTCTTGCCCTTGTAGACGCCGAGTTCCAGCAGGTCGCCGCGGGGGCCGTGGTCGCGCTGGTGGGTGAGGAGCCAGTCGAAGAGGAACCGGTCGGCGGCGAAGAACCAGCCCTCGACCTCGTCGAGCCGGTCGAGCGTGAGGAGGGGCGGGGCGGTGTCCTGTGCGGTCATGTCTGCGGGTCCTCGGGTCGGTGTGCTGCGGGGCGTCCACTCCAGGTCAGGGGGCCAGAGCGTACGGCTCCCGCGCGTCCCGCCCTCCGTACCGCTCCCCCGCCACGCACGACGTCCACACGGCAGGCTCAATCGGGCCACCGGGTCCCGGTGCGCGACTGGTTCCCGTCGCCTACGAGTCGGAGCTCGTGCGCGCCGTGCCCCGATCGGCGGCGGTCGGGCCGGACCCC
This sequence comes from Streptomyces sp. NPDC059695, assembly GCF_042733785.1. Classification (NCBI taxonomy): domain Bacteria; kingdom Bacillati; phylum Actinomycetota; class Actinomycetes; order Kitasatosporales; family Streptomycetaceae; genus Streptomyces; species Streptomyces sp. NPDC059695. The sequence continues at coordinate 132,432 of NZ_JBHWFF010000001.1, forward strand.
TGCCCGCGGGGGTGGTGGCGGTGGCTGAGAGCGGCCACCGCGAGCGTGGTCAGGACGACGATGCCCGCCGTCTCGACCGCGAGGGTGGGACGGACCAGCTCCGCGTCGGACGACTCCTCGAAGCCGAACAGACCCGTGGTGAGGCTGAGGAAGAGCGCGCCGAGGGTGCCCGCCGTGAACAGCGCGGTGACGGTCGCGACGAGTCCGAGCCAGCGGTACGGAGCGACCAGCAGGGCCAGGGCGAGGAGGCAGCCGACGATCCCGTTCAGCAGGAACAGGCCGCCGATGGTGGCCAGGTCGCGGTAGCCGTCGGCCCACAGGTAGAGGTGGATCGCGCCCATCGTCGCCGTGAGGCCCGCCGCGGCCACCCGCAGCCCCAGGGCGGCGGTGCGGCGGGTCAGGTCAGTAGCCATGGCCGGGAGAGGTCGCAGGGGCGGGAGAGGCAGGCGCCGTCGGGGTGGTGCCGGACGTGTTCACGGGGGCGCCGGCCACCGTGATCTGGGTCTTCATGCCGAGGTCCTTGTGCCCGTCGACCGGACAGTAGATCTCGTACTTCCCGTCCTTCAGGGTCACCGTGAGGGTGGTGGACTGGCCCGGGGACACGGTGCTGGAGCGGTTCTCGCTTCCCTGTCCCTCGACTTCCAGGGCGTGCTCGTGATGCCCCGTGTTCGTCGCGACGAAGGTGTACGTGCCCGGGGTGTAGGTCTGCCGGGACAGCGTGATCCTGAAGTCGGCGAGGTCCGCGGTCACCCGGGTCGCGCCCGCGGGGGCCGTGCTCTTCTGGGCGGGCGGCGGTGTGGTCGCGGGGCTGCTCGAACCGCCTCCGCCGCCGCCTCCGCAGGCGGCGAGGAGGCCGGCCAGCGCGGTGGCCGACAGGGCGAGCAGCGCGCGGGTCCGTGGTTCCGTCATCGTTCGGTCCTCCTGATCGTCCCCCACAGGGGGTACGGCGGGAGACCGCGCGGGGATTGCGGACCCGGGCGGACAATGGGGCCGGGCGATCCTTTCGGGGTCGTCGGACGTATCCACGGGTGTGGGACGCATGGGCCTTCCGCTGGAGCGGGTTTCCGACGAGGCACTGCTCTCCGGTCTCGCCACGGGCGATCCGGAGATCGCGGTGGCGTTCGTGCGCCGTTTCCAGCGTCCGGTGTACGGCGTGGCCGTCGCCGTGGCCGGTGATCCCCGGCTCGCGGAGGACGTGGCCCAGCAGACCTTCGAGCGGGCCTGGAAGCACGCCCAGGTGTACGACGGCCGCCGTGGCTCCGTACGGACGTGGCTGACCGCGATCGCGCACAACCTGGCGATCGACGCGGTACGGGCGCGGCGCGCGACCCCGGTGGCGCCGGAGGACCTGGAGGCGCTGGTGGGGATCGTGTCGGAGACGCCGGAGCGCCGCGCGCTCGCCGACGACGACGCCGAGAGGGTCCGGCGGGCGGTGGCCTCACTGCCCCGGGAGCAGGCGCGGGCGCTGGTGATGGCCGGGATCTACGGGATGACGGCGCGGGAGGTCGCCGTCTTCGAGGGCGTGCCGCTGGGCACGGCCAAGACCCGGATCCGGACGGGGACGATCAAGGTGCGGGCGCTCCTGGAGAGCGAGGAGACGCGGTGAGCGGCATGGACTGCGAGCGGCTGCGTGAAGAGGGTGCCGAGCTGGCGCTCGGGATCCTTCCCGCGCGGGAGCGGGCCGAGGCGGTGGCCCACCTGGACGGCTGCCCGGAGTGCCGGTCGTACGTGGAGCGCTTGACGGCGGTCGGGGACGGGCTGCTCGGGCTGCTTCCGGGAGCGGAGCCACCGGTGGGGTTCGAGAGCCGGGTGGTACGGGCGATGGCGCCCGGCGCGGTGTCCCCCGCCCCGCCCGCCCGCCACGCGGCGGCCCCTGCGGCGGCCCGGCGCCGTGTCCGGGTGCGCCGGTTCCGGATCGCGGCGGCCGGCGTGGCGGCGGCCCTGGCCTTCGGGTTCGGCGGCTGGGCGGTGGGCACGGTGGTGGAGGGCGCTCCGGCGGTCGTGGCCCCCGGGCCGCGCGTCCTGGAGGCGGCACTGGTCGCCCCGGACGGGAGCGGGGGCGGGGGCGGGCGTGAGGTGGGCCGGATCTACGCGCACCCGGCGGACGCCACGGGCGGGAACGGCTGGGTCTACATGTCCGTCGACCTCGGTGGCGGACGGACCGCCGACGGCCCGGTGCGGTGCCTCCTGGTACGGGCCGACGGCTCGGCCGTACCCCTCGGCTCGTTCTCCGTCAGGGCCGGGTACGGCTACTGGGGCGCCCCCACCACCGTGGATCCCGCGACACTGCGCGGTGCCCGCCTGCTGGCGGCGGACGGCACGCTCCTGGCGACGGCCCACTTCGCCGGGGCGGGCTCCGCGGAGGCCGGCGCGGCCCCGGCGCGATAGGGGTCCGGCACGCGGTCGACCCCGTCCACGGGCGTCGCGCGGCCTCGATCGAACGGCGGCGCAGGTGACGGGCCCGGGTCTCGGAGGAGACCCGGGCCCGTCGTCCGTTCAGTGCGCGGTCAGCGGGTGGGCTCCTGCATCGTCACGCAGTGGGCGCCGCCGCCACCGTTGCCGTAGAGGTTGTCCAGGTTGAGCTGCACGACGGGGCGGCCGTACGCGGCGGCGATCGCCGACTTGGCCGCCGCGTCCTTGGCGGTGTCGCCGAACTGGGTGGTGATGATCGCCTGGTTGGTGACCGTCCAGTTCATGTAGGAGCTGAGGAAGTCCGCCCGCTGGCCCGACGGGATGCGGGGCAGGGTGTCGGGTCCCTCGATCGTCAGGACCTGGAGCCGGCGGCCCCTGGCGTCCGTGGCGTTGACCAGGACGTCACGGATGGCCTGCGCGTTGGCGGTCCAGACGTCCGGACGCACGGCGCCGGCCAGCTGCACCATCGCCACGCCCGGCCTGATGTAGCGCGCGGTCCCGTCGATGTGCCCGTCGGTGACGTCCTGCCCCCTGACCCCGGGCAGCCAGATCATCTTCGAGGCGCCGAAGCGGGACAGGAGCTCCGCCTCGATCTGGGCGCGCGTCTTGCCGCGGTTGCGGTTGTTGTTCACCCAGCAGCTCTCGGTGGCCATCAGGGTGCCGTCGCCGTCGTACTCGATGCCGCCGCCCTCACCGACCACGGACGCGTTCGCGAAGGAGACGCCGTTGTAGGCGGCGACCTTCGGGGCGACCGTGCGGTCCTTGGCGTACGCGGAGGCGGGAAGGCCGTAGAAGGTCGTGGCGTTCTCCCCCCAGGCGTTGAAGTTCAGGCCGAAGGCGTCCATGCCGCCCGCCCCGTCGACGCGGAACAGCGGACCGGTGTCCCGCATCCAGCAGTCCGAGACCGGGATGGAGCTGATGACCGTGACGGTGGACCCGCACGCGGTCCTCGCCTGCGAGGCGGCCGACGAGCCGTCCGCGCACATGATGACCGGCTCGTACTTGGCGACTTCCTTGGCCAGCTTGGCGATGTCGGCCTGGATCTTGGACAGCAGGTTGCCCCAGATCGTGGAGCTGGAGGGCCAGGCCATCCAGGTCCGCTTGTGCGGGGCGTCCTCGCCGGGGACGCGCCAGGACGCGGCCATCGCCGGCTGGATGCCGCCGAGGACGGGCCCGGCCGCCAGGGCGGCCGCGGCCGCTCCGGTGCGGGCCAGGAGGGTTCTGCGGCTGATGCCGGGGCGCTCGCCGTCGTGCTCTGACTTCACGTGGTGCTCCTTCTCTCAAAGGTTCTGTACGTGCAGGCGCGGGGTCGCTCAGTGCAGTGGGTCCAGCAGCCCCTCCTCCCGGACCATCCGGCGCTCGGTGGCCAGATCGAGACTTCGGGCGAAGGCCCAGTAGAGGCCTCCGGCCACCGGCAGGCCGACGAGGATCGAGCAGTCGACACCGCCGAGGCGCTCCGCGACGGGCCCGACGAAGAGGCCCGTGATGACCATGAACGGGGCCATGCAGGCCAGCCCGATCACGTAGGCGAGGTTTCCGCGCCAGCCCCATCGGCCGTAGATGCCGCGCGGGTTGAAGATCTCCTTGACGACGTACTGGCCCCGCCGGACGAAGAAGAAGTCGACGAGGTTGATGGCCGTCCACGGGATGAAGAGGTACGTCAGGACCACCACGACGTTGGCGAAGAACCAGTTGAACTGGTCGATGCCGACGAGGGTGGACACCGTCCCGACGGCGGCCAGCATGATCCCGATCGTGGCGATCCGGATGGTCCGCGTCGGCTTGACCGGCCGGAAGGAGTCCACGATCGAGATCATCGTGAGGCTGCCGCCGTACTGGTTGATCGCCATGATGGAGAGCAGTCCCACCAGCAGGACGACGACCGCGACCGTGCCGAACCCGCCGAACAGCCGGTCGGCCGAGAGCTTCAGGGCGGTGACCGGATCCGTTCCCTCGGGGGCGCCGGCCGAGACCACGGCGCCGAGGACGAAGACCCAGATCCCGGAGACCGCGCTCGGCAGGTACGTCCACCAGAAGGTGCTGCGCACGGGGACGTCGGGTCTCAGGTAGCGGGAGTAGTCCGAGACGTACGGTGCCCAGCCCAGCTGGAAGCCGGCGACGAACACGAACACGAGCATGAACGGCGCGAGTTCGAACGGGCCGGCGTCCCAGGCGCCGTCGGGCAGCCCCCCGCCGAACAGCGCGGACACGGTGACGGCCGCGGTGATCACGACGAAGGGCCAGGTCAGCCACTTGTTGAGCCGGTGGATCCACTCGTACCCGAAGAGGGCGATCACGGTGGCCACTCCGGCGGCCAGCAGATACCCGAGGGTGTTGGGCATCCCGGTGAGCAGGTTCATCGCCTGCCCCGACAGCAGGGCGTCGGAGGTGTTGAAGGCGACGTAGTTGACCAGGGCGAACACCCACACCGTGAGCGCCGCGCCCAGATAGCCGAACTGGGGCCGGGACTGGACGAGTTGGGGCAGGCCCAGCTGGGGCCCCTGGGCCGAGTGGAACGCCATGAAGAACGTCCCGAAGAGCGAGCCGAGCACGGTGGCGACCACGGTCCACACGAGCGAGGCCCCCATCGACAGCGTCACGACGCCGGTCGCGAGTCCGGTGAGGTTGAGGCTGCCGACGAACCAGATGGCTCCGACGCTCGACGGTTTGCCGTGCCGTTCCGAGAGGGGCACCCAGTCGATCGAGTGCTGCTCGATGCCCGCGTGCGGTGCGGATTCCTGCGTCGGCGAGTCAACTGGCCCCATGTGGGCTCCTGTTCAGGGGGTGCGTCGATGAAGCCGTACAGCGCCGCGCGACCCGCGGCGCTGTACGGTGCGCTCACCCTAGGGATTGACTTAAATTTCAGTCAATGACTGGGACACAACTCTCTGACGGAAATTTCAGCCGCTCGGGCTAGGCGACCGGCTGCTGCTGGGTGACGCAGTGGATGCCGCCGCCGCCCGTGCCCAGACGGTCGATGTTCAGCTGCTCGATGTACCGGTCGGGGTACAGGCGCTGCAGCGTCGCACGCGCCGCCTCGTCCGCCCGCGTGTCGCCGAACTGGGCCGAGATGACCGCGTCGTTGCAGAGGTAGAAGTTGGCGTACGAGGCGAGGAAGTCGCGGTTGGTGGAGCGGATCTTGTTGTAGTCGGGGCCCTGGAGGCGCATCACGTCCATGGCCCGGCCCTTGGCGGTCGTCGACGCGGACAGGGTGCTGTACTGCAGGCGGGCGTCCCGGGCGTAGGCGTCGTTGTCCGCGGCGACGGGCATCTGGACCAGGGCCTCGCCGTGGGCGAGGAAGCGGGAGGTCGCGTCGACGTGGTCGTCGGTGATGTCCTGGCCCTTGACGCCGTCGAACCAGATGACCTTGGACGCGCCGTACGCGTCGCACATCGCCGTCTCGATCTGCCGCTCCGACATCCCGGGGTTCCGGTTGCGGTTCACCAGGCTGCTGCGGGTCGCCATCAGGGTGCCGGCGCCGTCCTGCTCGATGGCGCCGCCCTCGCCGACCAGGTCGGCGTAGGTGAACGGCACGCCGACGTGGGCGGCGATCCGTTCGGCGACCAGGGCGTCCCGGTTGTGGGTCTGCTTGTTGCCCCAGCCGTTGAAGTTGAGGCCCACGGTGTCGAGGCCGCCGTAGCCGTCGGTGCGGAAGACGGGGCCGGTGTCGCGCATCCAGCAGTCGTCGACGGGGATGGAGCTGACGACGGTGACGGTGGGGCCGCACATCGTGCGGGCCTTGGCGGCGCTCGCGGAGTTGGCGCACACCACGACGGGCTCGTACTTGGCGATCGTACGGGCGATCAGCGCGATGTCCGCCTGGACGCCGCTCAGCTTGCCTCCCCAGATCGCGCTGCTGTCCGGGAACGCCATCCAGGTCCGGGTGTGCCGGACGTCCTCGACGGGCACCCGGAAGGTGCCCGGCGCCGCGGTGGCCTTGTCGGGGAGGGCCGTGGTGGCGAGGGCGGCGCCCGCGGCGGTCAGACCGGCCGCCGCGAGGAACCGGCGCCGGTTGAGTCCGGGGCCCGCGTGGCGGGCGACGGAGCGTTCGTTCATGGTGTGACCTCCTGTGTCGACGTGCTTGCTTGCGCGGTGGGGGGGGGTGCGGTCAGAGCGCCCGGCGGGCCGCGGCGATCGCCTCGGGGTCCCAGCCGGGGCGGGGCACGGACTCCAGCAGGAGCCGTGTGTAGGGGTGCCGGGGTGCCGCGAGGACCTCGGCCGTGGGGCCCGCCTCGACGACGCGGCCCCGGCGCATGACGATGACGTCGTCGGTGACGCACCGGACCACGCCGAGGTCGTGGGTGATGAACAGGTAGCCGATCCGGGTCTCCTCCCGGATATCGGCGAGCAGGTTGAGGATCTGCGCCTGCACGGAGACGTCCAGGGCGGCGACCGCCTCGTCGAGGACGAGGACGGCGGGTTCGACGGCGAGCGCGCGGGCGATGGCGACGCGCTGGCGCTGGCCGCCGGAGAGCTGCCGCGGGCGCGCGTCCGCGGCGCGGGTGCCGAGACCGACCTGGTCGAGGAGTTCCCGGACGCGCCGGTCGTGGTCGGTTCCGGGGAAGTGCAGGGTCAGGGTCTCGCGCAGGACCTGTTCGACGCTGGTCCGGGGGTCGAGGGAGAGGTACGGGTCCTGGAAGACCATCTGCACCTCGCGTGCGCGGGCCAGGCGCCGGGCCCGGCCGCGCTGTCGTGCGTCACGGGCCTTTCCCCGTACGAGCACGTCGCCCGAGTCGGCCTGCTCCAGACCGACGACGATCCGGGCGGTGGTGGTCTTTCCCGAGCCCGACTCGCCGACGATGCCCAGGGAGCCGCCCTCGGGGAGGGCGAAGGACACGTCGTCGACGGCGCGGACGGTCCCGTACGCGCGGTGGAGACCGACGGCCTCCAGGACGTGATCAGGCATCGACGGTGCTCCCTTCGAGACGGTCGCTGTGGTGACAGGCGGCCTGGTGGTGCGGTCGGCCGGGTGCGGGCCTGGGCTCGGGGGCCTGCTGGTCGCAGATCTCCGTGGCCAGATGGCACCGGGCGGCGAACGGGCAGCCGACCAGCTCCTGACGGAGGTCGGGCGGCTGGCCGTCGATGGCGGCGAGCCGTCCCCGGGGGGCTTCGAGACGGGGGGTGGAGGCCAGCAGGGCCGCGGTGTACGGGTGCCGGGGCCGCGCGAAGAGCGTCTCGGCGGGGCCGCACTCGGCGATCCGGCCGGCGTACATGACGTAGACGCGGTCGCTGATGGCGGCGGCGAGGTCGAGGTCGTGCGTGACGAACAGCAGGCCGGTGCCGAAGCGGGCGCGGAGTTCGGCCAGGAGGGCGATGACCTCGGCCTGGGTGGTGACGTCGAGCGCGGTGGTGGGCTCGTCGGCGAGCACGAGGGCCGGGTCGCCCATCAGGGCGGCCGCGATCATGACGCGTTGCAGCATGCCGCCGGAGACCTGGCCGGGGTACTTGCGCAGGGCCGAGGCGTCGAGGCCGACCGCCCGGAGGAGTTCACCGGCGCGGGCGGTGGCGTCCGCCCGGCTCATGCTCCCGGTCAGGGTGACGCTCTCGATGAGGAAGTCGCCGATGCGGCGCAGGGGGTTCAGGGCGGCGCGCGGGTCCTGGAAGATCATCGACACCGTGCCGGTGCGCAGGGCGCGCAGCTGGTCGGCGTCCATGGTGAGCACGTCCTCGCCGCGCACCCGGACGGCGCCTTGGACGACGGCACCGGGCGGCAGCAGGTTGAGGGCGCTGCGCGAGGTGAGGGTCTTGCCGGAGCCGGACTCGCCGACGAGGGCGACGGTCTCTCCGGCGGCGACGTGGAGGTCGACGCCGTCGAGGACGGGTCGGGCCGTGCCGGGCAGCGTGATGCGCAGCCCTTGGACGTGGAGGGTGTGCGGGGAGGTGTCGGTGGTCATCGGTCTCTCCTGGCGACGCGGTCGGCCCAGCGCTCTCCGACCACGTTGAAGGCGACGACGGTGAGCACGATGAGGACGGACGGCAGGATCGCGGACAGCGGATAGCCGTGCTGGATCGCGGTCTGGCCGTCGAAGACCATGCGGCCCCAGTCGGGGGTGAGCGCGGGTACGCCGAGGCCGAGGAAGGACAGGCCGGCGAGGTCCATCAGTGCGTAGCCGAAGTTGATGGTGGACTGGGCGAGGACGACGGGGGCGATGTTGGGCAGGATGTGGCGCAGGCTGATCTGGAGGGCGGAGTGTCCCTGGACCTGGTAGGCGCTGACGTAGGGGCGTTTGCGTTCGGCCAGGACGAGGGAGCGGGTGAGCCGGCTGACGTACGGCAGGTAGGCGACGGAGAGCGCGATGACGGGGGCGAGGAGGCCTTCGCCGTAGATCGAGATGATCAGGATGGCGAGGAGCATGCCGGGGAAGGCGAAGACGAGCTCGGTGCTGCGCGAGAGGACGGAGTCGAGCCAGCCGCCCCGCCAGCCCGCGGCCATGCCGACGGCGACTCCGGCGACGGTGGAGAAGACCACGACGCCGAGGGGTCCCAGGAGGGAGGTGCGGGCGCCGAGGAGCAGCCGCGAGAGGGTGTCGCGGCCGGCGGCGTCGACGCCGAGCAGGTGCTCGGGGGACGGTCCGGCCAGCGCGTTGCCGAGGTCGACGGCGTTGGGGTCGTACGGCACGAGCCAGGGCGCGAGGAGAGCGGCGGCGGTGACGAGGGCGACGAGGCCGAGGCAGACCAGGTGGAGCGGGGACCGGGCGGTGCGGATCTTCGCGAGGCCGGGCCTGCGGGTCAGGACGGCGGTCATACGGAGGAACTCCTCGATCCGAGGGTGATCCGCGGGTCGACCAGCGGCAGCAGCAGGTCGACGATCAGGTTCACGGTCATGAAGAGAGCGACGATGATCAAGGAGATGGCCTGGACGGTCGGGAAGTCCTTGGTCGTGGTGGAGAGTTCGAGGAGCTGGCCGATGCCGCCGATGCTGAACGCGGTCTCGACGAGGATCGTGCAGACCAGGAGCGTGGAGACGATCAGTCCGCCGGTGGTGAGGACGGTGCCCAGCGAGTTGCGGAACACATGGCGGCGGATGACCTGGCGCTCGGGGACGCCCCGGCTGCGGGCGACCGTGACGTGCTCGCTGTCCAGGGCTTCGACCATGGCGGAGCGGGTGACCCGGGCGAGCATGCCGATCAGGTAGAGCGCGAGCGCGATCGCCGGCAGGGTGAGGTGCCAGACCTGGTCCAGGAAGCCGTCGCCGGAACCGCTGCTGGGGAACCAGCCGAGGTTGACGGCGAAGAGGCCCTGGAGGAGCACGGCCGCGACGAAGGACGGGGTGCCGACGGCGAGGGTGGTGCCGACCAGGATGGCCGAGTCGGTGCCTCCACCGCGTACGGCGCCGATCCAGCCGAGTGCGAGTCCGACGACGGCGACCACGGCCAGGGCCATCACGACGAGCAGCAGCGTGGTGGGGAGACGGTCGGCCAGGAGCCGGGAGACGTCGGTGCGGTAGGTGATGGACCGCCCGAAGTCCCCTTGGACGATGTCGCCGAGCCAGCTGAGGTAGCGGACGAAGAACGGGTCGTCGAGGTGGTACTGGGCGTTGATCGCGGCGAGGGCCTCCGGCGAGGCGGAGCGGCCCGAGAGCAGGAAGCTGGCCGGGTTGCCCGGTGCCAGGTACATGGCGCCGAAGACCACGAACGACGCGGCGAGCAGGGTGGCGGCCATCTCCGCCACCCGGCGTACGGCGAATCTCACGAAGTTCACTTCGCGGCCCCCGCGCCCGCAGCGCCGACGTCCGCGGCCCACGGGTAGTACATGTACGCGATGGTGGTGGGGGCGCCGGTGATCCTCTTGTTGAGGAAGAGGGCGGTGGGCCACTCGGCGACCGGGATCCACGGCAACTGGTCGGCCACCCGCTTCTGCAGCTCGGCCTCGATCTTCAGGCGCTGGTCCGGTTCGTAGACGGCGGTGGCCTGGTCGACGAGCGCGTCGTAGCCCTTGTCGCTGAAGTCGGCGAAGTTCAGGTAGGCGCCGGTCTTGAAGTTGGTGAGCAGGTCCAGCGGGTCGGTGATCGAGTCGTAGTAGGTGAGCGGGAACATGTCGATGCCCTCGCGCGCCTCGGGGTCCGTGAAGAGCGCCGTGAAGGCGTTCGGGGCGATCGTCCTGAGGTTGATCTTCAGTCCGATCTGGGTGCCGGCCGCCTGGACGGCGGTGGCGAGGAGGGAGACGTCCTGGCCGATCGAGCTGGTGGCGACGGTCAGGGTCTTCCCCTCGGCGCCCGCCTCCTTGATCAGCGCCTTGGCCTTCTCGATGTCCGGCGCCGCGGGCGGCAGCGCGCCGAAGGCGGCCTGCCGGGTCTTCTCCGACGCTCCTGCCCAGGCCGCGCGGGTGGTGAGGGAGGTGGTGACGGTGCCCGCGCCGCCGAGTCCGGCCTTGACGAACCCGGTCCGGTCGAGGGCCAGGGAGAGCGCCTTGCGCACCCGGAGGTCGCCGAGCGGGCCGTGCATGTTGGTGATGTTGACGTTGACCGTGCTGAGGCCCTCGCCGAAGTACAGGGTGCCGACGCCGCTGTCGCGCAGCCGGCCGTAGCTCTCGGTGGGGATGAGGTAGCCGCCGTCGACCTCGCCGCTGAGCATGGCGTTGGTGCGGGCCGAGGGGTCGGTCAGGATGCGGAAGACGGCCTTCTTGGCCTTGGCCCTGGTCCCCCAGTACCCGTCGAAGCGTTCGAGTTCGATGGACTGGCCCTTGCTCCAGGTGCCGAGCTTGAACGGGCCGGTGCAGGCGAGGCCGCCGGTGGTGCCGTAGTTCTTGCCCGCCGCCTCGACGCCCGCCTTCGACGCGACGACGCCCGCGGCGGTCGCCATGTACTGGGGGAACTGGGAGTCGGGCTTCTTGAGCTTGACCGTCACCTGGAGCGGGCCGGTCTTCGCTATGGAGGCGACGTTCTGGAAGTTCTGGGCCCAGGCGGCGGCGTTGTCCGGGTCGCGCTGCCGGCCGAGGCTGTAGACCACGTCGTCGGCGCTCATCACCTTGCCGTCGTGGAAGCGGACGCCGGCGCGCAGGTCGTAGACCCAGGTGGTGGGGTCCGGGTTCGACGCCTTGCGGGCGAGGCCGGGCTCCACGGTGAGCCCGGGCGTCCAGCGCATCAGGCTCTCGCACACGTTGGAGAGGATCGTGTTCTGCGGGTAGTCGAACGCGACGGTGTAGTCGAGGGTGGGCGGCTCGGCGTAGAGGGCCCAGGTGAAGGAGTCGATCTCTCCGCGGGCCGGCGGCGTGGAGGCGGAGAGCTTGGCCTCGGAGCCGCCGACGCCCGCGTCCTTCGGCGGACCGGCGCAGGCCGCGAGGGCGAGGAGGGAGGTCAGGGCGGCCGTCGTCACGGCGATCCGTCCGCGCCTGCCGCGCGGGCGTCTGCTGCCGGAGGGCAGGGGTGTGGTCATCGTCGCGCTCTCTTTCCGTGAGGGGTGCGGGGAGGCCGGAGGGCCGCGGGGGCGGCCCTCCGGGAGCGGTCCGTTCTCGGTCAGGCGGTGGCGGGGACCGCGGGGACCTGCTGCGTGATGCAGTGGACCCCGCCGCCGCCGTAGGCGATCGCGGGCGCCCGCACCCCGACGACCTCGCGGCCGGGGTACGCCGCGGCGATGACCGCGAGCGCGTCGTCGTCCTGGGGCACGCCGGCCACCGGGACCACGACGCCGCCGTTGGCCACGTAGTAGTTCAGGTACGACACCTCGACCCGGCCGCCGCCGATGTCGGCGTACGCGGTCTGCGGGACGTCGATGATCTCGAACGGGCGGCCCTGGGCGTCGGTCGTGGCCTCCAGCACCGCGCGGTTCGCGCGCATCCGGGCGTAGTCGGGGTGCGCGGGATCGTCGGGCAGGGAGACGACGACCTTGCCGGGAGCGGCGAAGGCGCAGACGCCGTCGACGTGCCCGTCGGTCTCGGTGTCCAGTAGACCGCCGTACGGAAGCCAGACAACCTTGTCGACGCCGAGCTGGGATTTCAGTTCCGTCTCGATCTCGTCGCGGTTCATGCCGGGGTTCCGGTTGGGGTGGAGCAGACACTGCTCGGTCGTGATCAGGGTGCCTTCGCCGTCGACGGTGAGCGCTCCGCCCTCCAGGATCATGTCGGAGGCGATGCGCTCGACGCCGAGGTGCTCCAGGAGGAGGCCGCTGATCCGGTCGTCGGAGTCGTACGGGCTGTGCTTGCGGCCCCAGGCGTTGAAGCGGAAGTCCACTCCGGCGCGGTTGCCGTCGCCGTCGATCACGAAGAGCGGGGCGGAGTCGCGGAACCAGGAGTCGTCCTGCGCCAGCTCCACCACGGTGATCTTCTCGCCGCACGCCTTCCGGGCGTCGTCGCCGTGGCCGGGCGGCGCGACCATGGTCACGGGCTCGAAGGCGGCGATGGCGCGGGCGACGTTCGCGTACTCCTCCTTCACGTCGTCGAGCACGCTGCCCCACAGGTCCTCCCGTACGGGCCAGGCCATCAGGCACCCCTCGTGCGCGGACCACTCGGCAGGCATACGGAATGCAGTCATCACGGGTCTCTCTTCGTTTCGCCAGAAGTACCCGTCGGCGGCGGCCGGCTCAGCCTGGCGGACGTACAGGACGGGTACGCGGTGTGAACAGCATCCTCCTCTCGACTGAAAATTCAGTCAAGAGCAGAGGCATGGGTTTTGAAATTTCGATCAGACTCCGCCTCCCGGACCCCTCGCTCCCCCTCGCCGAAGGGAGTGCCGATGACGGCCAGCCGTGTACCGTCGCCGAGCACCACCTCGACCCGGATGTCCGTGACGGCGCCGGTGACGCCGGGGAGCGCGTCGCCGGGGCAGACGGCATCGCGTCCCCGGTCGAGCGCCTCGGCCAGGTGGAGGCCGTCACGCGCGGCCTCCACCACGGTCGCGGCGATCAACGCGGTCGCCTCCGGCACGGTGAGGCGCAGACCGCGCTCCAGGCGCGTCCGCGCGAGCCGGGCCGCCGCGACGTGCGGCGGCCGGTCCCGCCCGGTGGGCGACGGGGGCGGTGCCGCCCCCTGGCGGACGGGCCCGATGGCACGCATGATGCCCCTTCCTCTCTCCGGAACGCCGGTACGCGGGGACAGGCGGCTCACTGTGACACTGACTGAAATGTCAGTCAAGGCAGAAGGCGTCGCCTCAGGCCGAGCGCAGGGCGTCCGTCGGCGACGCCCCCGCCGCGCGCAGGGCCGGGTAGATCCCCGCCACCCCCGCCACCAGGACGGACACCGACGGCCCGGCGACGATCGTGTAGAGGGGGACGGAGACCGGCCACCCCTGGGCGACCGCGTAGCCGTACACGGCGAGCGCGCCCATCAGCAGGCCGCCGACGCCGCCGATGAAGCCCATCAGCACGGCCTCCAGCAGGAACTGCGCGGCGATCTGCCCTCCCCTGGCGCCCAGCGCGCGCCGTAGTCCGATCTCCCCGCGGCGTTCCATCACGCCCACCACCATGGTGTTGGCGATGCCCACACCACCGACGAGCAGGGCGACCCCGGCGAGGGAGAGGACGAGGCCGGTGAGCGCGCCCTTGGCCTCGCCGCGTGCCGTGAGGAGGTCGGAGGGACGGCTGACCGCGACCATGCCCGGGGCCGCCGGATTCGCGGTGGCCCCGGCCACGGCCTGCACGTCGGGGACCCGCTCCGGGTGCGTGCGCAGATAGACGGTGGCGGCACTGCCGTCGGCCCCCAGGTGCGCCACCGCCTGGGGCCAGCCGACCAGGGCGGCCGTGCCGAGTTCGGGAGCCAGGTCGTTCGGTGCCAGGATCCCCCTCACCACGTACGCCTGCCCGCCCAGCCACACCCGCTCCCCCGGCGCGGTCACGCCGAGGCGCTCGGCGGCCTGGTCGCCGAGGACGGTCACCGGAAGGCGCTCGGCCGCCCGGTCCAGCCACCGCCCGCTCCGCAGGGTGGCGTGCAGCACGTCGAGCAGGTTCGGCCGGGCGGCCAGCACGCTGAGGCCGCCGGTCTGCTCCTTCGGCACCAGGTCGTTCCGGTAGACCTCGGCCTCGGTGGCCCCGGTCGCCGTGACCTGCTGCACCGGGGCGATCCGGGCGAGCATCTTCTCCGCGGTGGGCGGCAGCGGTACGGGACGCTGCTCGGCGTCCTTGCCCGGCGACACGCTGATCAGATTGGAGCCCAGCTGGTCCAGGCGGGCCAGCAGGTGCGCCTGGTTGGACGAGGAGATGCCGGTCACGGCGATGACGGCGGCGATGCCCAGGCAGATGCCGAGGGCCGAGAGCGCGGAGCGCGTCCTGCGCGTGCGCGGTCCGATCATGCCGAGGCGCAGCAGGTCCGTCGGCCGCAGCCGGGTGCGGCGCTGGGGAGGTGTCACGGGGCGGCTCCTGCGGGTTGCGGGCGGCGTTCGTCGAAGTCGACGCGTCCGTCGTGGATGCCGATGCGCCGGGGGAAGGAGGCGGCGAGATCGCGGTCGTGGGTGATGACGACGACGGTGGTGCCGTGGTCGTTGAGGGTGCGCAGCAGGTCGACGACGGCCGCGCCGGAGGTGCTGTCGAGCGCCCCGGTGGGTTCGTCGGCGAGCAGCAGCGCGGGACGGCCGACGAGGGCGCGGGCGATGGCGACGCGCTGTTTCTCGCCGCCGGACAGCTGGTCGGGGTGGTGGTGGAGGCGATGGCCGAGGCCCACCTCGCGCAGGGCCGCGACGGCCGCCTCGCGCCGCTGTGCGGCGGGGGCTCCGGCGTAGAGCAGACCGGTGGCCACGTTCTCGACCGTGCTGAGTCCGGAGAGCAGGAAGAACTGCTGGAAGACGAAGCCGATGCGGTGCGCGCGCACGGCGGCGAGCTCGGGGTCGGAGAGGCCGGCCAGGTCGCGCCCCTCGAAGCGCAGCCGGCCGGCGGTGGGCCGGTCGAGCGAGCCGAGGAGCGCGAGCAGGGTGGACTTGCCCGAGCCCGAGGGGCCGACGACGGCGCAGAGTTCGCCGGGCTCGACGGTGAGGTCGATGCCGTGCAGGACGCGCAGCGGCGGCGAACCCGGATACTCCTTGGTGACGCCGGTGAGTTCGAGGACGGGCGGGCGCCCGGGTGGCGGTGTCACGTGGGGATCACCACCCGGTCGCCGCTCCTCACGTCGCCGGTGATCTGGGCCCTGGCGTCGGCGACCAGCCCCAGCCGCACCTTGACGAGGCGGGTGGTGGTGCCGGTGACGACGTTCACGCCGTAGCCCCCGCCGTCCAGCGCGAGCAGCGCGGTGACGGGGACGACGAGGGCGTCGGTGGCGGTGTCGCCGACGACGTCGACCGTCACGGACGAGGGTCCGGCCCGCCGGGCCGCCCGCTGGTCGTCCAGCACGACCGTGACGACGGTCTTCTGTCGGCCGCCGCCGGAGTCCGCCCCGCCGTCGCCGCCTCCCCCGCGGACGAGGGAGCGGATCCGCCCCTGGACGGTGCCGCCCTCGGCGAGCCGCACCTCCACCCTGCCGTCCGGCTTGAACCGGGAGAGCTGGTTCTCGGCGGGCTGGACGACCGCGACGAGGTCGGTGCCGCTCACGGTCAGGGCCTCGGCCGCCCCCACGGGTGCTCCGAGCCGGACGCCCACCTTGTCCACGCGGACGGCACGCTGCGGCACCATGACGACGCTGCCGAACGCGACCGTGCCGGTCTGCTTCACGCCCAGGGCCTTCTGCCAGCGCTTGACGGCGACGGCGGTGCCCGCGGTGAACTTCTCGTCGACGGCGAGGCCCAGGCCGTCGGCGTGACCGAGCGCGACCAGGTTGCGCTCGAGCTGCCGGACGTCGGGGCCGTCCTCGACGCCGGGCCCCAGGTCGCGCCAGAGGGGCCGCTCCCCCGTCATGAGGACGACCGGGAGGCCGTCGACCTCGTAGAGGCGGCCGCCCGCCTTCACGACGGAGCCCACGGCGGGGAGCGCGGTGAAGGTTCCCCGGCCGGAGGCGACGACGGGGGTGGAGGCGTCGTAGGCGAGGGCCCCGGCGACCTGGATGCCGCTGGACAGCGAGCCCCGCTCGACGGCCACGGTGCCGTGGCCGAGGGCAGGCTGTCCGGGGGCGGAGCTCCCGCGGTCCCAGGGGCGTGTCGCGCCGAGCGCGGCCGCTCCCCCGACGGCGGCGACGAGGACGAGCGGGAGGACGACGCGGCGGCGCTTCCTCCGTACGGTGCCGATCGCGGGTTCGTCGTGGTCGGCGGCCCGGGCGGGGGCCCCGGGACGGCCGGGGCCGGCGGTGCGGGAGGTCTCGGAGGTCCGGTCCATGATCACTCGCCGATCCGGTAGCCGGGCAGCGGGAGCTTGCTGCAGGCCGGCTGGATCGCGTCCCACTTCGCCGCGTCGAACGACTGCACGGGGATGATCAGGATGGCGGACTTCGGGTCGGGGTCGGGGAGGTCGGGGTAGCCGTGCTTCCGCCCGCACGCGACCCAGGCGCGCGCCTGCTCGACGAACTTCTGGAGGTTCTTGTCCTTGACCTGGCGGATGCCGGGGTTCCGCGCGTCGCAGACCTTGACCGCCGCCTCGTAGGCGGCGACCGAACCGCCGCCGTCCGTACCGGAGGCCGGCATGAAGATGTTGCCGTCCTTGTCCTGCTGGACGCCGTTCTGCCCCTGCCCGTGCATGCAGGTCACCCACGCCCGGCGGATCGCGTTGTCGTCCTGCGCCGTGCTCGCGCCCGACCCGTCGTCACCGGCGACCCGGGGCGCGGTGTCCTCCGCGGAACAGCCGCTCATCACCAGTGCCGCGGTGACGGCGGCCACCGCCATGAGGGCCCGTTCGGTCCGACTGCGCATGTTCTGCTCCCTGCTGGATCTCGACGATGAGGTACGGCAGTTCTACGGAGCGCCCGGTGAGCCGTCGGTGAGCGTGCGCCTAACCGGCGGCTAACGTCCCCGGAGGCATCCTTGACCAGGGGGTTCGCCGAAAGGACCGCGTGCGGCGCGGCTGAGTGGAGTGGGATCGGATGCGCGTGCTCATCGTCGAGGACGAGACGGAGCTGGCCGCGATGCTCGCCGAGGGCCTGCGGGAGGAGGGCATGGTCTGCGAGGTCGCCCACGACGGGGCCCGCGCACTGGAGATGACCGCCGCCGCCCCGTACGACGTCCTGATCCTGGACCGGGACCTGCCCCTGCTGAGCGGGGACGCCGTGTGCCGGGCGCTGAACACGGCCGGGTATCCGGCCAGGATCCTGATGCTCACCGCGGCCGGCGCGCTGTCGGACCTGGTGGACGGCCTCGGGCAGGGCGCCGACGACTACATGGCCAAGCCGTTCTCGTACCTCGAACTCGTCGCCCGGCTGCGCGCCCTCGGCCGGCGCGCGCCCTCCGGCAGCACCCCGACCGTGCTGACCCGTGACGGCGTCAGCCTGGACACGGTCCGCAGGGTCGCCGAGCGCGACGGGCGGCCGCTGAGGCTGACGCCCAGAGAACTCGGCGTCCTGGAACTGCTGCTGGCGGCGGACGGCGCGCCCGTCACGACGGAGGAGCTGAGGGACCGGCTGTGGGACGCGGCGCTCGACCCGGCGACCACGGCGGTCCGGGTCACCGTCCACTCGCTGCGCCGCAAGCTGGGCGAGCCCTCCCCGATCAGTCACGATCCCGGCTTCGGATACCGCCTGTGAACGGCCCTCACCGCCGCTCCGCCGACCGTCCGACGGCGGACCCGCGCCCGACCGCTCGCCGGCCGTCTCCGTACCGGCTTCCGCTGCGCGGCCGGCTGGCCCTGGCGACCACCACGGTCTTCGTGGTCCTCGGCGCCGGGCTGCTCGTGCTGAACTGGCTGAGCTCCAAGCAGCTCATCGAGGACAACCGCGCCGTCCTCGTCCCGGCGGCCGTCCTGACCGACGCCCCGGCGGCCGAACCCCTCGCACCGGCCGCGAGCCCCTCTCCCCGGCCGCCGGACCCCGTGAAGGCCCTGCGCACCACCCCCTCCGAGGCCTTCGAGGACTTCCAGGACCGCGTGCTCAACAACCTGCTCGTCCGGTCGCTGATCCTGCTCGCCGTCTTCACCGCCCTCGCCGCGCTCCTCGCCTGGTGGGCCGGACGGCGGTCGCTGCACCGCCTCACCCAGGTCACGGCGGCCGCGCGGCGCATCGGCAGCGGCAGCGCCCTCGACGAGCGGCTCGGCCTCAGCGGGCCGCACGACGAGGTCCGCGAGCTCGGCGACACCTTCGACGCCATGCTCGACCGGCTCGACCGCAGTTTCACCGCCCAGCGCCACTTCACCGCCCACGCCTCGCACGAGCTGCGCACGCCGCTCACCCTGCAGCGCACGGCGCTGGAGATCCCGCTGGCCCAGGGGCGTGTGCCCGCGGACCTGGAGCCCGCCCTCCGGCGGGCCCTGGACGCCAACGCCCGCACCGAGCGGCTCATCGACGCCCTGCTCACCCTGGCCCGGGGCGAGAGCGAGAACCTGACGCCGCATCCGGTCGATCTGGCGGACGCCGCCGGGGCCGCGGCGGAGGACCTCGCCGGAGAGGCCCGATCCGCGGACGTCCGCGTCACCGCGGAGCTCGCCCCCGCACCGGTCGTGGGCGACCCGTCGCTGCTGCGCCAGATCGCGCTGAACCTGCTCGCCAACGCCGTACGCCACAACCACGCGGGCGGCACGGCGACGGTGACCACGGGCGTCCGGGGGACGCGTGCCTTCGTCGAGGTCGGCAACACCGGCCCCGTGCTGGACCCCGAGGAGGTCCCCGCCCTCTTCGAGCCGTTCCGGCGCGGCACGTCACACCGGGGCAGGGGCCTGGGGCTGGGCCTGGCCGTGGTGCGCGCGATCACCGTCACCCACCACGGCGAGGTGACCGCGACGCCTCGCCCGGACGGCGGCCTCACCGTAAGGGTCGATCTGCCGTGGGAGCCCGGCGAGCCCGGCCCGGTCCGAAAGACCCCTAGCGGCTGAGCCGGTCGACCTCGGCGTCGATGGCGTCGCTCATCAGGGTCCGGGCGTGGGCGATCTGGAGGGTGCCGCTCAGCCAGCGCATGCTCAGGCCCTCCAGGAGTGCGGTGAGCCGTTCGGCGGAGGCCGTGAGGGCGACGGCGGGGGCCATCGGCCGGACCTGGCCGAGCAGCGCCGCCACCTCTTGGACCCAGACCAGGGTGGCGCGCGTGAGGTCCTCGCGCAGGAGCGGGTCGAAGACGGCGCTCGCCCTCAACTCGCCCCAGGCGCTGCTGTTCTCCCTGACCTCGGTCGAGTCCTGGAGTTCGAGGAGGAGCCTCTGGTCCAGTTCCTCGCGCGGACCGAGCGGTTCGGCGTCCGGGTCATGGTCGGTGGTGTAGCGCTCGGCGCGGTCGTTGATGAACTCCAGCGTCTTGCTGAGGATCCCGGCCCGGTCCTTGAAGTGGTAGTAGATCAGCGCCGTGGACACGCCCGCCTCGGCCGCGAGCTCCTCCACGCGCAGGCCGCGGACGCCGCGCCGGGCGATCACCCGGGCGGCGGCTTCCAGGATCTGAGTGCTGCGAGACGCCATGGCCCGAACCTTACCGGGCGCTCACCGGCCGGGGATCACGGACCTGATCACCGGTCGGTGAGGGGGCCGGGCCGCACGAGGGGCAACTTTCGTTGCACCGGCAGGGCCGATCGGTACTACCGGACGCCTGATGCCCCGTTCGAGGCTGTCCCCATGCAAGACCTCGTGAAGTACGAAGAGAGCGCGCCCGGCGGTGAACGGGCGGTCGTCGCCCACCGCCGGGGGCGCGACAAGGTGCCCGTGTTCGTGAAGGTGCTGGCGGCGGTGGCGAGTCTGGGGCTCCTGCTGACGGGTGTGCTCGGCTCCCCCGACCGGCCGCTGAGCCGGTCGTCCGAGGTCATCGGCGAGCGGGAGATGGTGCGCGTCACCGGTCCGACCGGACGGAGCTCCGAGGTCCTCGCCCTGATCGACACCGGTGCTTCGGCGTCGTCACTGGACACGGCGCTGGCGAAGGAGCTCGGCTTCGACCTCGACGACGCGCCGAGGATCACCGTGGGTTCGGCGCTCGGCCGCGAGCGGCGCCCGGTGGTGGACACCACGGTGCGGCTGGCCGGCCGGTCGTTCGTCGCCAAACTCAGCGTCAACAACCGCTCCAAGCGCGAGACCCCCGTCCTGCTCGGCCGGCAGGAGGTCCAGGGACTCCACGTGGCGGTGGGCAAACGGCTGCTGACGCAGCCCGACTCCACCGCCGCGCCCTCCGCCCTGCGGATCCTGTTCGCCAAGGCGCCCGCGATCGACCCCGTGTCGATGATGGCCCTGCTGCCGCTGGCGGCCCTGCTGATCGTGCTGCTGCGGGTGGTCGTCGGGCTGAACACGCTGGGCACGTTCAGCCCGGTGCTGCTGGCCCTGGCGTACGCGCAGGCGGGCCTGCCCCTCGGGGTGCCCCTCACGCTCGTGATGTTCGCCCTCGGGTTCGCCGCGCAGCCCCTGCTGCGCCGGCTCCACCTGCCCCGGGTCGCCCGGCTCGGCGTCCTGATCGCCGTCGTCACCTCGGGCCTGATCGCCGCCCAGCTCGGCCTGGGAAGCTTCGGGCTCTCCGACTCGTGGGGGATGTCGCTGCCGGTCGTCGTCACGGCGATCGTCACCGAGCGCCTCTGGGAGGCCTGGGACCTCGACGGTGTCAGGGCCGCCGTGACCGGAGCGGCCCTGACCATGGGAACGGCCGTCCTGGTGGCGCTGCTCCTCCTCACGCCGTACGTGCGGGAGGTCGCGGAGGCGGTCCCCCTCCAGCTCGCGCTCGTGTGCGCCGTGTGGACGGCGGTCGCGGGGACGTACCGCGGGCTCCGCCTCAGTGAGCTCTTCCGGTTCGCTCCCGCCGCCAAGAGGCGGGAGGCGGGGGTGTGATACGGCTCCGCGGCTGGGATCCGGTCATGGGCATGAACCTGCGCAACGCCCGGATCGCCCGCCACAACTCCTCGGCCGCCATCCGGCTGGTCAACGACAAGTACGCCACGAAGGAGGCACTGGCCGCGGTCGGTGCGCCCACCTCCCCCACGCTGGCACTGCTGCGCTCGCGCCGGGAGATCGCCGCCCTGGACTGGGACGGCCTGCCCGACTGCTGGGCCCTCAAGCCGAACCAGAGCCTGGGGGGCAACGGCATCCTGCTGGCCTTCGGCCGGCGCCGCCGGAACTGGACGTCCTCGTCCGGCCGCCGGATCTCCCGGGACCAGGTCGCCGACCAGCTGCGCCGCATCCTGGACGGGGACTTCTCGCCGCGACCCACCGACTGGGCGCTGTTCGAGCCCCTGATCCGGGCCCATCCGGAGCTGGCGCGGCTGTCCCACCAGGGGCTGCCGGACATCCGGGTGATCTGTGACCGGGACAGGCCCCGCCTGGCGATGCTGCGGCTGCCCACCCGGTTCAGCGGCGGGCGCGCCAACCTGCACCAGAAGGCCATCGGCGCCGCCGTCGAACTGTCCACCGGGCGGATCACCCGGGCCCTCGTCGGGAAGGATCCGACGGAGACGCATCCGGACACCGGGGCCCGGCTGATCGGGGCGACCGTTCCGCACTGGCCGGAGGTGCTCGACGCGGCGAGCCGCTGCGCGGCGGCGACCGGCCTGCACTACCTGGGGGCCGACATCGTCGTCGACGCCGAGCGGGGGCCGCTGATCCTGGAGGTCAACGCGCGGCCGGGCCTCCAGATCCAGAACGTCACCGGTCACGGTCTGATGACCGGGACCACCCACCCGTGGAGCTCCTGATGCGCTGGACCGCGCTCGTTTCCAAGACCGTCGTCGCCGGGGCGGCCGGCGCCTTCCTCGTGTTCAGCGCCGCGGGCGTCGCACCGCCGCGGCAGGCGTCCGACGCGGACGCCGGCCGGGAGACCCCGGCGGACGAACGGCCCACCGCTCCCGGGCCCGGGGGAACCGGCGCGGCTCCGGGGGCCACCGGGGGCGGTCCGGGTCCCTCGCCCACGGCGGGTCATCTCTCGCCCTGAAGGAGCCGGGCGTCGTGGGCCAGGATGGCGGCCTGGACGCGGTTGGCGCACCGCAGCTTCGCCAGCATGCGGCTCACGTACGCCTTGACGGTGCCCTCCCCCAGGTGCAGCCGCTTGCCGATCTCCGCGTTGGAGGCGCCGGTCCCGACCATCGCGAGCACCTCGCGCTCCCTGCTGGTGAGGTCGGCGATGCGGCGTACGCGGGGATCGGCGGGTTCCTCGTCGCTGTCGAGGTACCGGTCGATGAGGTGCCGGGTGATCTGGGGGGACACGACCGGGGAACCGGACGCGACCCTCCGCACCGCCTGGACGAGTTCCTGCGGGGTGCTGTCCTTGAGGAGGAATCCCGCCGCTCCCGCCTTCAGCGCGCGGTCCACGTAGGCGTGTTCGCCGAACGTGGTCAGCATGACGACCCGGGTCGACGGTGCCCGCGCGGCGATCCGTTCCGCCGCGCACAGGCCGTCGGTGCCGGGCATCTGGATGTCGAGCATCGCGACGTCCACCTCGTGCCGGACGGCGAGCTCCGCCGCTTCGTGGCCGTCCGACGCCTCGGCCACCACGTCGATGTCGTCGGCGTGCTTGAGCACCAGCCTGATGCCGGCGCGGACCAGTTCCTGGTCGTCGGCGAGCAGAACACGTATCACAGAGGGGCCTCGGGAAGGGTGCGGAGGAGGGTCGACGAGACGGCGCTCTCCTCGGTTTCGGACGGTTCGTCGACCTCCGGGTACGGGACGAACGCGAGGGTGACGAACTGCAGGACGACGACACCGGCCACGCCCAGTGCCAGGCCGGCGGCACGCACCGGCCGGTGCCACCGGCTCCGCGCCGCCGACACGGCCTGCCGTCCGTCCGGGGCGGGCGTGCTCGCCGCGGCGGGGCCGGTGTCCAGCGGAATGCGGGCGTCGACCGCGTACCCGCCGCCGTCCACCGGGCCCGCGCCCAGCGTGCCGCCGAGCAGCCGGATCCGTTCGTGGAGGCCGACGAGGCCGAGGTCGCCGCCGGGCAGCCGGACCGCACGGGCGGTCGCGGTCTCGGGTCCGTTGCGGACGTCGACGCGTACCTGCCGGGACTCCCGGCGGACGACGACCCGTACCTCCGACGCGGCCGCGTGCTTGTGCACGTTGGTCAGCGCCTCGCGGATCACCCGGTCCACGGCGCGCCGGGCGGTGGGGCTCTCCCCCGTCAGGTCCTGGCCGGACCAGTCGAGGCGGACCGCGATGCCCGCGCTCCGGGACTGGTCCACCAGTGCGGCGACCTCCGCGTGGGTGCCCGTTCCCGCGGTCAGGGGCTCCGCGGTGCCCGACAGGGGGTCCTCCGCGCGCAGGACCTTCAGGACGTCCCTCAGTTCGGCCATGGCCAGGCGGACCGTGCCGTGCACGAGCCGGGCGCTGCGCCGGACCTCGGGATCGCCCGCCTCGCCGGCCATCTCCAGGCCGCCGGAGTGCAGGGCGATGAGGCTCAGCCGGTGGCCGAGCAGGTCGTGCATCTCGCCCGCGATGCGGGATCGTTCACGTGACCGGGCCTGCTCCTCGGCCGAGCGGTGGGCCCGTTCCAGGAAGGCGTTGCGCTCCTCCAGGGCCCGTACCAGCCGTTCGCGCTGGCCGGCCAGGGCCCCGGCGAGGCCGGGCAGGACGCCGCAGACGATGCCCGTGACGAGGACGACCATCACGTCGTACTCGAGTATCGGCGCCGGCTCGGCGGCCGAGTGGGCGACGGTGACCGCCAGGGGCACCGTGAGGGACACGGTCAGGACGACGGCGCGGTGGCGGATCCTCGTCCAGTGGAGGCCCGCGGTGTGGGCCACGGCCGTCAGCGCTCCGCCGGTCAGGGGTTCGAACGCGATGAGCGTGGCGGCGGCGACCAGTGCCGTCGCGGTCCACCGGCGGCGGACGAGGACCGCCGTCACCGCGCCGGCCGCCGTGGCGAGCTGCCCCGTCGTGCCGCACAGCGCGCCCTGTTCGGAGCTCCAGCTGTCCCAGTCGAGCAGGGCCAGGATCGTCGCCCCGGTGACGGCGATCAGCGCGAGGTCGGCCAGCCATGGAAGCATCCGGCGGCGCATGGAACTCTCCCAGCGAGGCCGGTCGCCGCTCGGGCGCGGCGACCGGCGCGTCATTCGGTGTCGTCCGGTCAGAGGGACGGGGGGACGGCCGGCTGCGACTGCGTGGCGCAGTGGATGCCGCCACCGCCGCTCGCGATGCCGTCGATGTCCAGCTGGACGACGGTCCGGCCGGGGTAGGCGGCCTGGAGGATCGCGGAGGCCGCGGCGTCCGCCTCGGCGTGCCCGAACTGGGGCACGATGACCGCCCCGTTCGCCGTGTAGTAGTTGGTGTAGCTGGACAGGAAGGCGCTGCCCATGTCCTTGCCCCGGATGCGCTCGCGGTCGGGGCCGGGGAGCTCGGTGATGTTCAGGCGGCGGCCCTGCGCGTCGGTCGCGCCCTGCAGGATCCGCTTGGTCTCCTCGTAGACGGCGACCCACTTGGCGTCGGTGCGGGGGCCCGGCTTGTCCAGGATGACCTCTCCCGGTCCGACGAAGCGGGCCAGACAGTCGATGTGGCAGTCGGTGATGTCCTGCCCGGCGAGTCCCGGCACCCAGATCACCTTGTCGGCGCCGAGCGCCTCCTTCATGGCCTGCTCGACCTGGTCCTGGCTCATGCCCGGGTTGCGGTTGGCGTTGACGAGCGAGCTGACCGTGGCGAGGACGGTGCCCTGGCCGTCGGTCTCCAGCGAACCGCCCTCGCCGACGAATCCGGCCCGCACCCGGGGGACGCCGTACTGTTCGAGGAGGGTGGCGGCCGCGGCCGCGTCGTTCGCGTAGGGCTGCGCGTACGAGGTGCCGGCCTTGCCCCAGCCGTTGAAGTTGGTGTCCACGCCCGCGACGGCGCCGGGCGCGACCACGAAGGTGGGGCCGAAGTCCCGGATCCAGAGGTCGTCGTTGGCTATCTCGACGACGTCGATGGCGTAGGCGGCACCGGCGCCGCAGGCGTAGCGGGCGTCGGCCGCCTGACTCGGGCGGGCGAGCACCACGACCGGCTCGTAGCGGGAGATCGCGTCGGCCACGCGCGCGATGTCCCGGCGGACGGCGGGGAGCTGGTCGCGCCAGACGGACGACAGCGCGGGCCAGGCCATGAAGGTACGGACGTGGCGGTCGGCCTCCCCGGGCATCCGCAGCGTGGCGCCGGAGGGGCCGGTGGCGGCACGGGCGGCGGTGGGCAGTGCCGAGCCGAGGGCCGCGAGCGGCACGGCCGCCGCGCCGAGCTGGAGCAGCCGGCGTCGGGACGTCGTGAGGTTGTCCGTGGGGGTGTCCATGGAACTCCTGCCTGAAGGGAGGGGGCGGGTGGTGCAGGCATGGTGCCCCAGACTGAAAATTCAGTCAATCATCGAGAGTCAGTGACTAAATTTTCAGTCAATATGTGACACTGATGGTTCAGACCACACACGAGGGGGATCACGTGGCGACGGACCGCCGAAGCGCCATCCTGGAAGCCGCCGCGCGCGTCATCGCGCGGCGGGGGGTCCGCGGGCTGCGCATGGAGGAGCTCGCGACCGAGGCCGGGGTGTCGACCGCGCTGCTGTACTACCACTTCAAGGACCGCGCCGGCATCCTGCGCCACACCCTTGAGTTCATCAGCGAGCGGGCCGACCGGTACACCTCCGACGGGGACGGCGCCGACGGCCTCTCGGACGCCCGGACCGAGCTGGAGCGCTCCCTCCTCCTGGAGTTCCAGGACGTTCCCGAGGTCCGCGAGAACAGCACGGCCTGGGGCGAGCTGCGCGCCAGCGCGATCTTCGAGCCCGAGCTGCGCGGAGATCTGGCCAGGGCCACCCTCGCCTGGATCCACGACGTCGCGGACCTGCTCAGCGGCGTCCGGCCGATGGCACCCGCCCCGGCCCTCACGGCGTCGGCGGAGCGGCTCACCGGCCTCCTGGAGGGGCTCAGCACCCGCTGGCTCAGCGGCGCGCTCCCCCTGGACCACGCCCGCGAGCTGGTCCAGGACGCGATCTCCGTGGAGATCGCACGCCTGGACCGCTGAGGCGCACGCCCCCTCGGGGCGCAGGTCCCGCGAGACACACGCACCCCATGGCACACACGCTCTCGCGAGGCATACCCCATGGGGCACACGTTTCCCACGGGGCACACGTTTCCCGTCAAATTTGACTGGATTTTCAGTCAATGTCAGAGTGGCGACACGCCCTGAGGTGCTCACCCCGCGGTGCCGTCGGTTCGGCGGGCCGCGCATGCACCCTGTTGACGGCACGGCCGCGATCCGCACCCCTCGTTCCGCGGTGCCCCGCCACCGCCGGATCGCCCGTCCCGCTCCCCGCCCCCGTCCCGCGCACTCCCCCGCCCCACCCCGGTCCCGCCCCCTCACGATCGGAGACCCCGATGTCCCTCCCCCGTCCCTCCCGCCGGCTGGGCGCCGAGTGGGAGAGCCACGCCCGCACGTTCATGTCGTGGCCCGCGCTGGAGTCCGTCTGGGAAGAAGACCTGCGCTACGTCCGCAAGGACATCGCCGACGTCGCCCGGACCATCGCGGAGTACGAGTACGTCGTGATGATGGCCCGGCCGGACCAGCTCGCGGCGGCGCAGCGGGCGTGCGGCTCCGAGGTCGAGGTCATCCCCCTGGCGGTCGACGACCTGTGGGCCCGCGACACCGTCCCCGTCTTCGTCGAGGAGGACGGAAGGGTCCTCGGCGTCGACTTCAACTTCAACGGCTGGGGCGCCAAGCAGGTGCACGACAACGACGCCCGGGTCGGGCGGAGTCTCCTCCCGGCGTACGGGACGCCGTGGATCCAGGCACCGCTCGTCGCCGAAGGAGGTTCCTTCGAGACCGACGGCGAGGGCACCCTCCTCGTCACCGAGAGCTCGATCGTCAACGACAACCGCAACCCGGGCCTGAGCCGCGACCGGATCGAGGCCGAACTCAAGGCGCTCCTGGGCGTGCAGAAGGTGATCTGGCTGCGGGGCGTGCGCGGCGAGGACATCACCGACGCGCACGTCGACAGCCTCGTACGGTTCACCGCGCCCGGGGTGATCCTCCTGGACCGCGCCTTCCCCGGCATGCCCGCCGATTCCTGGTCGCGTTCCTCGGACGAGGCCCTGTCCGTCCTGCGCGGAGCGACCGACGCACGGGGGCGCGCGTTCGAGGTCATCGACCTCCCGCAGCCCGATCCCGACCGGATCCGCGGCTACGACGACGACTTCCTGTCGACGTACGCGAACTTCTACATCGGGAACGACGCCGTGTTCGTCCCCCGGTTCGGCGACCGGAAGGCCGACGACCGGGCGCGGGGAATCCTTCAGGAGCACTTCCCCCGGCGGGACGTCGTCCAGGTGCGGATCGACACCCTCGCCACCGGGGGTGGCGGGATCCACTGCGCCACCCACGACCTGCCCGGCCGGCCGGTCGACTGACCGCACCACCCATCGAGGAGCCTCCGTGCCCAACCCCCGACGCCGCGCATCCAGCCGGGGCAGAGTCCTTCCCGCCGTCCTGGCCGCCCTCGCGATCCTGGCGGCCATCGCCCTGGGAACGTGGCTGCAGTTCCGCGAACGCCAGGCCCTGGACACCGTCCACACCACGGGCGGATCGGCCCCCGACCGGGTGGACGTCGACGCCTCGGTCCAGCGCGTCGACGCCGCCGGCCGGGAGCTGATCCTGCGCGTCCTGGTCACCCCCCGCGGAGAGCTGGCCGAGGCCGGCGGGGTCTCCCCCACCGAGGACCTGACACTCCAGACCTCCACCTCCACCCGGGGCGACCTGTCCTTCAAGGCCCACAGCCGCATCGCGACCATGGACCTGCCCGTCACCCTGACGGGCGGCTCCATCACGGACTATCCCTTCGACGCGTACGACGCCGCCGTCGAGTTCAGCGCCACCCAGGGCGGCGAGAAGGTCCCCGTCCGCATGACGCTGTCCAACAGCGACGCCCTGTTCTCCGCGGAGGTCGACGCCTCGGACGACAACGGGACGGCGGTCTTCGACATCGGTCTGGCACGCTCCCGCAGCGTGCTCGTCTTCGCCGTCTTCATGATGACCGCCATGTGGGCCCTCGCCGTCTCGGTGCTCACCGGCACCTGGTTCCTCGTCACCCGGCGCAAGGGACTGACCTGGCCGGCCCTCGGATGGATGGCCGCCACGCTCTTCGCCCTCGCCGCCTTCCGCAACACGGCCCCGGGCTCGCCGCCGATCGGCAGCCTCCTGGACTACCTCGCCTTCCTCTGGGCGGAGACCGTCATCGCCTTCTGCCTCGTCACCGTGGTCGTGTCGGGCTTCAGGGCCGAGCGCGCGTCGCCGGGCGCCGACTAGGGCGAGGTCGGCGCCGGCCCGGTGGCCCAACTGCGATGGGCAGCGGGGCATCCGGCGAGACGATCAGGTGTGAGGCGTCCTACGCCCCGCCGACACCGCCTCACGGATCCATCCGGTACGGCCGTCACGGCGCCTCCCTCGTGCCGATGACGATGTCCCCGCCACGGGTGTGAATCCTCACGGCGTGATCACTTGTGTCGTCTTCGACGACATCCACCGCGATGTCGCCCTTCTTGGCGGACGTGTCGACCGCGTACGTCGCCCCCGGCAGGCCGAGCCGAACGTCGCCGTCCTGGCTTCGCACATCGACGAGGTCGGGTGCGGCGGCGAAGTTCAGCTCGCTGTCGCCGTTCCGTGAAGCGACGGTGACCGACCGCGCGGAGATCTCGTCGCCTTCGATGGTTCCGTCCCGGCCCTCCAGGTCCAGACGGGGCCCGCTGAGGTCCGACAACCGGATGTCGTCGGCTGTGGCCGAGAAGTCAGCCGCGAAGCCCGTGGCTTCGACCCGACCCTTGTTGTTCTCGACAGCGATCGCGACGTCGCGCGGCACCTTCACGGTGTACTTCGCACCGCAGTTGACGGAGAGCCCCGTGCAGTCGACCGCGAGTGCGAGAACGCCCCCTTCGAGCTTCCATCCGGCTTCCACCTCGCCGCCGACCTTCGTACCGCTGACCTGCCGCGTCACCTGGACTCCCCTGACTTCGGCAGCTACGAGTTCCAGGTCGGCGGAGTCGGACTTCACGGTCAGGCTCTTCCCGCTGAAGTCAAATGTCTTCGACTCCACGACTGAGTCCGCCGAGGTGACGTCCGGGCTGCATCCCGTAGCCGCGGCAGTGAGGATCGCGACGCCCCCGAGAGCGATCACGACGTGAGGCCTCGTTCTCATTGCTTCATTCCTTCGTACTTCTGGACACGCACGTGGCGCGAGCCGTTCATGGTGGTGGTGGGTTCAAAGGGCACGATCGCGGCGACGGCGCGTTCGTTCCGGGACGTCAGGAGGCAGCCCGCGTACCGACCGGGGGGAATTCTGCTGTCGCGACGGCGGGAACGGACTTCGCCCTGCTTCACGAGCGCAGGGCCCTGGCCGTGACCGTGCGCGAGACACGGACGGCTTGGAGGGCCAGAGCCAGGCAGGTGGTCACGAGCGTCACGCCGGCGAGCACGCCGAGCGTCGTCCAGGGGAGGCCGGCCAGGACCTGGACGACGCTGATCTCGGCGCCCATGGCGAGCGTGGTACTCGTCACCGCGACGGCGATCGCGCCGAAGACGATCGCCGTCCCCGCGTAGATCACTCCCTCGTAGATCGTTGATCGGGTGACCACGCCTGGTCGCGCACCGGCGACCGTCACAAGGGCGGAATCACTGGTGCGTTCCCGCCCGACCAGGGCGATCACCGCAAGGCCGCCGACCCAGGACACGACGAAGACCCAGCCCAGCACGACCAGGACATCGTCCAGCGCGGCGGTGCCTCCGGGCATGACGTTCCCCATGACCATGAAGAGTCCGACGAACGACAGGGATAGGGCGAAGGGCAGCACCGTGGTGACGCTTCTCGCGGCGCGGGTGCGGCACGCTTGCACGGCAAGGTGCCAGGCGACGCCGCGCGAGGGCACGAGCGCGGTCCAGAACCTCATCAGAGGGGTGATCACCCACGGCCCCATCAGCAGCAACAGGCAGATGAGGAAGAGGTCTCCGGCGAAGGCGAAGGCCGTCCGCTGTTCGGTCCCGCCTTCGAGTTCGAGCCCCAGCCCGGGAATCCACATCCCGAGCACACCGGCGAGGAGGCAGAGGCCGAGCACGCTGCGCGTGACGCCGGGCCGCGCCGGTGGATCGGAGAGGTCTCGGAACGCGCGCATCTCCGGTGTCCTGGCGGCGCGGCGCGTGACTCCCCAGCCGCCGAGCAGGCACGGGACCACTCCGGACAGCGCGCTCAGCCCGACGTGCCAGAGCTGGAATCCGGCGGCGGCTCCGTGCAGGTCGAGCCCCTTCGCCGTCCACTGTCCGAGGGCGGTGTCGGCGACGAGAGGGGCCAGCGGCACTGCCAGCGCGCCGGCTGCGGCACCGAGCACGACCAGTTCCGTGCGCAGGATGAACCTGATGCGTCGGCGCGGGATGCCGAGGATCGCCCACAGGGCGTGATCGCGTCGCTGGGTCGTCAAGGTCAGACTGACGGTGGATGCGACGATGCCCACAGCCGCGAGCACGGTGAAGAAGACGATGTTGCCGCCGAGCGCGATCGACGCGGAGACCATCCGCGCATCGCCTGCCGCCCGCGCTGCCGAGACGGCGGAGAACATGGCGATGACCGAGCCCGCCGAGCATGCCGCACCGAACACCGCGCACACGAACGTCCACGCCCACATGGACGCCTGCATCCGGATGTCCGACAGGACCAGTCGCATCACGGCGTCTGCTCTCCCGCCTCGTCCTCCGACTGCGCCGCGAGGACGGCGTCGCTCACCGCGTGGGAGTCGCCACCGGGAATGACGGCGTGCACCCGCCCGGACCCCAGCACCACGACCTGATCGGCACGTGCGGCCGCATGAGGGTCGTGTGTGACCATGAGGGCCGTGGTTCCCTGCGCGGGAAGTGCCTGCAGCCAGTCGAGCACGACGTGACCCGACTTGAGGTCGAGCGCACCGGTCGGCTCGTCCGCGAAGACCAGCCGAGGCTGATTCGCGACGACCCGGGCCACCGCGACGCGCTGGCGTTCGCCTCCGGAGAGCCGGTCGGGGCGCCGCCGCGCGTGCTGGGCGATACCGAGCCTCGACATGGCGTCCGCGACCCTCGACCTCGGCACCCGACGGCCGGCGAGCCGCGCCGGCAGGGCGATGTTGTCCTCGACCGTCAGCGAACTGACGAGGTTGTACTCCTGGAAGATGAATCCGACGTTCTCACTGCGGAATGCGGCCTGCTTCCGAAGGGGGAGCGACAGGACGTCGGTTCCCAGGACCTCGAGGGAACCCGCGGTCGCCCGCTCCAGACCGGCCATGCAGAGCAGGAGCGTCGACTTGCCCGACCCGGAGGGGCCGACAATGGCGGTCAGCCGGCCTTCGGGAATGTCCAGGTCGATGTCGTGCAGGACACGCGTCGTCTCGCGTCGACGACCCGGGACGGGGAAGTCCATATGAAGGCCGCGCAAACGGATGCAGGGCACGGAATCGGTAGCTGCGATAGGCATGCACCGAGCTAAGCAGGACACGGAGGGAGCCACACGGGTGCCTGCACTGCTTGAAGGTAGACCTAGGTCTACCTTTTGCGACATCCACTGTATGCGACAATGGCGGGCATGGCGCAGATTCGTATTGCCCGGAGAGTGCTGACCGAATGCATCGCGGCAATGTCTTTTCCGATTCTGCTGCTTTCCCTGCTCGTTTTCCCGGTGTCGGCCCCGGTGGTGGCCGAGACCGACCGATCGAGGGCCCGGTGGTGCGGCGCCGAGACGACGCCCCTGAAACCCACTGACCACGGCTGGGTTCAGTGGGTGGCACTCCGGCTGCGTTCACGGTCGATGTGGCGCACCGACGTCCCGGTTCTCGTGACCGCCGCGCTCCTCTCCACATGGTCACTGCTGGTGGCGTTCTTCGGATTCATCGGCGCTGCCGTGCTGGTGCTTTCCCCCGTCTTCTGGCTCTTCGGTATTGCCGCGCAGGTCGGTCCCTTCACCCCTGAATCCGTCGGGCAAACTCTCCTGGCGGTTCCCGCGGGTATCGTTCTCGGCTCGGTCACCACGACCGCACTGACCGGCACATCATTTCTTCGCGACCTTTTCCTGAGCGCCTTCTCCAGAAGCCGGGACCCGGATCTGCTCGCGAAACTGGAGGAGCTCCGGACCAGTCGGGCTTCGCTGACAGCGGCTTTCGAATTCGAGCGGCAGAGGATCGAACGCGATCTGCATGACGGCGCCCAACAGGAACTCGTCGCCGTCGTCATGCGCCTGGGGATGCTGGAAGCCGCGGCCGCGGCCGCAGCCGCCGACCGGGAACGCGTCGTCCGGCTGGCACGGGAGGCGCAGGCTGCCGCGGAGCGCGCACTCGCACGGCTGAGGGAGACGGTGCGCGACATCCATCCCCGCGAACTGAGCGACCTCGGTCTCGTCGCCGCCGTGCGGGAGCTCGCCGCCCGATCGCCTCTGCGGGTCGAGCTGACCAGCACCGGCGACGACGGCCGGCTGTCGTCACCGACTGCGACCGCCGTATACTTCACGGTGTCCGAAGCCCTGACGAACATCTCGAAACACGCAGGTGTGGGAATCGCTCGGGTCGACCTGCGGTGCGCCACGACCGACGTGCACGTGCGTGTGCAGGACGATGGAGTCGGCGGTGCGGCGATCGACGCGGGCTCCGGACTCGCCGGACTGCGCGAGCGCATGCGAAGCGTCGGCGGGAATCTCGAAATTCTCAGCCCACCGGGTGGCGGGACGCAGGTTGTGGCGTCCGCTCCCGGCCAGCCCCCATGGTGATCAATCGGAGCAGGATGTCTTCCCCGGGGAGGGGTCATGAGAATTGTTCTGGCAGATGACAGCGTTCTGATAAGAGCCGGCATCCGGGAAATCCTGACCTCCCACGCCCATGATGTCGTCCGCGAATGCGAGGACGCCGACGAACTGGTGGCCGCGGTCGACGAGCTGGTGCGTTCCGGAGTCGCCCCGGACATGGTGATCACGGATGTCCGCATGCCCCCCAAGAACACCGACGACGGACTGCGTGCCGCGATCGATCTGCGCTCCCGCCACCGCGACCTGCCGGTGCTGGTTCTCTCCGCCTACGTCACGGGCCCCTATGTGCGGGAGCTTCTGAACGGCCCGGGTGCCGACGGAGCCGTCGGGTACCTGCTCAAGGAGAAGGTGGGCCGGGTCGCCGACTTCCTGCGAGCTGTCGAGACGGTCTCCGCGGGTGGCGTCGTGATCGACCCCGAGGTCGTCCGCCACGTCACCCACGCGGACTCGCCACAGGGCCCGCTCGCCCGGCTCACCGCTCGCGAAAGGGAAGTGCTCGCCCACATGGCCGAAGGGCGCTCGAACGCGGAGATCGCGACGGAGCTGTTCCTTTCCGGCGCTGCCGTCAGTAAGCATGTGGCGAACGTTTTCGTGAAGCTCGGCATGCCGCCCGACGAGGACAATCGACGCGTCAAGGCCATTCTCACCTGGTTCGAATACAACTGAGCAGGCCGGCGGGGGCCGTCCAGCCCCCGCGTCCGCCCACGGGCCGTGCCCGGCAGCCGTCACGACAGCGCCCGCGGGACACCCAGCGCCGCCCGAGCGAGGGCGAGCGCTGGGTCGCGACGGACGGGAACGCGGGGGTCGGCAGGGTCGGCGCCTCGCTCTCTACCAGGTGCGGTCGAGTACGTGCGTGAACAGCGCGTCCAGTTCCCGGACCGCGGCGGGCGTCAGCGGTGACTCGCGCAGCGCGCCGTGGGCGAGGTCCCGCTGGCGGAGGGCCTCCTCACGGGTCGCGCGACGGCCACCGGCCTCCTCCACCAGCCTCGCGGCGAGCGCGGCGGTCTCGTCGTCGATCGGCAGGGCGGAGCCGAGCAGCGCCTCCAGTTCCCGCGCGGCACCGCCCCCGCCGGCGAGTGCGGCGAGGACCGGGTACGTCTTCTTGCCCCGGCGCAGGTCGGCGTGGACGGGCTTGCCGGTCACCGCCGGGTCGCCCCAGATGCCCAGGACGTCGTCCACGGCCTGGAAGGCGAGACCGAGATGGCGTCCGGCTCGTTCGAGAGCGCGCGCGGTCCCGTCCGGCGCGCCGCCCAGGACCGCACCGAGCGCGATCGCGCAGCCCAGCAGGGCGCCGGTCTTGTGGGCGGCCATCGACCGGTACTCCTCCGGTCCCACCGCACCGGGTCCGGACCAGGGACGGTGCTCGAAGCGCAGGTCCTCCGCCTGGCCCGACACCAGCGCGTTCAGGGCTCCGGACAGGCACCGGACCGCGGCGGCGGCGTGGCCGCCACCCGCCTCGGCCACGATCCCCACGGCCTGGGCGAGGAGCGCGTCGCCGGCCAGTACCGCCGGGCCCGTGCCGTACGCCTTCCACACGGCGGGACGCTGCCGGCGCAGGGCGTCGGCGTCCATGATGTCGTCGTGCAGCAGGGAGAAGGTGTGCACGAGCTCCACGGCCACGGCGCCCGGGACGGCGTCGGCACCGTCGGCGCCGACGGACTCCGCGCCGAGCACGGCGAGGGCCTGGCGGACGCCCTTGCCCTCGGATCCGCCGGGGTCCGGGTGCCCCGCCGCGTCGGTCCAGCCCAGCGCGTACGCCGCCATCTCACCGGTCCAGGGGTGGAGCCGGCCCACCGCCTCGACCAGCGCGGGCCGGATCAGGGCCCGGCAGCGCTCCAGGACTCCGGCAGCCGTGCCCTCGTGGGCCGGAGGGGTACGCGGCGTGCCGGGGGCCGTGGCGCCCGGTGACGCGGCGGGCGGGCGGACCGGCGAGGTCTGCGTGGGGAGGGCGCTCACCGCGCGCCCGCCCGGAGCCCGTCGCCCGCACGGCCCCCGTCCGTGCCGGCCGCGCGGAGCGCCTCGACGTCCGCGGTCCTCAGGGCCTCCGCACCGACCGGCGGCAGGACCGGGCCGGCCGCCTCCCGCCCGTCTCCTCCGTGGTCGGGCAGCCGTCCGACCTCCAGCTCGGCCGCCGCCTTGTCCACCATGTCCCGGGCGTGCCGCAGCCCGATGCGGTCGAGCGTCGAGCGCAGTGCGGCCAGCTCCGCGGCGGTGTGCGCGGCGTCGCCGCCCAGACGCGCCTCGGACTTCACCAGGCCCAGCCTGGACAGCGCCGTCCCGCGCGGCTCGTCCATCTCGCGGAACTCGTCGAGCGCCCGCGCGTACAGCTCCCGCGCCTCCGCGTACCGCCCGGCGCGGTAGAGCACGTTGCCGCGCATCTTGTGGTTGTAGGCGAGCGCGCTCGACAGACCGATCTCCCGGCAGGCGTCCTCGGCCCGCGTCAGCAGCGTCAGGGCGCGCTCCACGTCCCCGTCCCGTACGGACACGACGTCGGCGATGCCCCGCAGGGCCCACGCCCAGCCGCGCCGGTCCTCGGCGCGCGACGCGGTCTCCGCCGCCTCCTCGAACAGCGCCAGGGCCTCGTCGTAGCGGCCGGTGTTGCGGTGCATCTGCGCGATGCCCTCCAGCGCCCACACCGTGTGCCGGGCCTCGCCGCGGCGGCGGGCCTCGGTCAGCAGCTGTTCGTGCAGCCTGCCCACGGCCTCGTAGTCGCCCTGGATGCGGCCCGTCTCGGCGAGGCCCGCGAGCGAGTAGCCCCGGGCGACGACGTCCCCGCCGCGCTCGCCCGCGTCGGCCGCCAGCTTCAGCAGCCGGTAGGCCAGCCTCAGTTCACCGCGCTGCCGGGCGAGCGTGCCGCCGCTCCACAGCGCCCACGCCATCGCGCCCTCGTGGCCGGCCTCGCGGGCCGCCCGGTGGCTCGCCTTCCAGGCCCGGTCGGCCTCCGCGATCCGGCCGAGCCTGCGGCACGCCTCGGCCACGGCGAGTGCGCAGCGGGCCACCTCCCGCAGGTCCCCGGAGCGTTCGGCCTCCCGGAGTCCTTCCCTTCCGCGGGCGAGCACGTCGGGCAGGGAGGAGTTCACCGACATCGACCCCAGGGCCCCCTGGTACTCCGGCGCGGACGCCCTCTCCGTCCGCTCGCCCACCTGACCTGCCATCAGAACCTCCTCATGTCGACTCGACGATCAAGCCGACGCGGGGATCAAGACGTCGAGCACGCGCGCGGGTTCCGTCGCGGCCCCAATGTCCGTCTGTGTGGGGGTGCCGGGTCCTCCTCAAGTGCTACGCGGCCGGTGACGGTTCCTCACCGAGACGGATGCGCACCTGCGCTCGCATGGTGAACGTGTCTGCGATCGAGTTCAGCCGCCCGTGGGAGCGCGCGCCGTCGTGATCAAGCCGATCCGGGGGCGCGGAGCATGCCCCGCGGGGCGGCGGGGCACCGATGCCCGCGTGGCTCTTACGGACGACACACAGCGATTCGCCGCCCTGTCGGCGCGGCTGACCGGTTTCGACCCGGCGGACCTGGCGGACACCGGGCTCGTCGAGGTGTACCGCGACGTGACCGCGGAGGAGCTCGGCGCGGAGCGGTACGCCCTGCTGCTGCGGGAGTTCGGGGACCCCTGCGCCGCTACGGCGGCCGAGGACATCCCCGGCGGCGAGCTGAGGGCGGAGGCCAGAGCGCTCACGTACCTCTGGTACACGGGGAGTTGGCCCGGCCCGCCGCCGAGGCTGGTCTCCCCGCGCGCGTACGCGGAGGGTCTCGTGTGGAAGGCGGCCGGCGTCACCGCTCCCGCCGCGGCGCCCGGAGGGTACGGGAGCTGGGCCGAGGGGGGCGGGCGATGACGCGGTACGACGTGATCGTCGTGGGCGCGGGGGTCGCCGGCTCGCTCGTGGCACACCGGCTCGGACGGCACGGCAGGCGGGTGCTCGTCCTGGAGGCGGGCGCGGGTGGCCGAGAGGCGGGCGCGGGTGGCCGGGAGGCGGAGGCCGACCCGCTCACCGCGTATCTGACGGCCGCCGGCCGACTGCCCGGTTCCCCGCTCCTGCCCCACCCGGCCGCCGCGTCGCCCGAGCCGACGGACCTCGCGGGCACGGAAGGCGCCCCCGGCTACCGGGCGGCGGGCCATCTGCGCCAGGACGGTCCGCTCCCGTACGCCAGCGGGTACGTCCGCGCCAACGGCGGCACCGGCACCGTCTGGACCGGTCTCGCGCCCCGGATGCTGCCGGAGGACTTCGACACCGAGCCCTTCGGATACGGGCGGCGGTGGCCGCTCGCCTACGACGACCTGGAGCCGCACTACCGGCAGGCGGAGGAGCACCTGGGCGTGGCCGCCGACGCCGAGGAGCAGCGCGCGCGCCTCGGGCTGCGCTTCCCCGACGGCTACGTGTATCCGATGCGCCCCCTGCCCGCCGCGCGCCTGGACCGCTTCCTCGCGGCGCGGCTCGACGGACGACGGGTGGAGGACCCCGTCTCCCTGCGCGAGGTGGAGCTGAGGGTGGTCGGCACCCCGCACGCGCGCAACGGCGTCCCCGACCCCCGGTACGACGGCGGTCGCGGCTACGTCCCGCGCGGCCGGGGCGGGCGGCCGGACCCGGACAGCCGGTGCGTGGGCAACGCGAGCTGCATCCCGCACTGTCCGTCGTACGCGAAGTACACCCCGCTCAAGACCCAGGGCCGGTGGGCCGGTTCGGTCGCGCTCCGGGACCGGTCCGTGGTGAGCCGCGTCCTCGTCGACGGCCGGGGGCGCGCGACGGGTGTGGAGTACCGCTCGTACGACGGCGCCGTGTCGGTGGCGCACGCGGACGTCGTGGTGCTCGCCGCGCACGCGGTGGAGAACGCCCGGCTGCTGCTCCTGTCCGGGCTCGCGGACCGCAGTGGCCAGGTCGGGCGCAATCTGATGGACCATCCCGTCCTGCTGACCTGGGGGCTGCTGCCCGAGGGCGAGGACGCCGGCGTGTACCGGGGCCCCGGTTCCGTCTCCGGATTCGAGGGCTTCCGGTCCGGCCCGGCGCGGAAGCTGCGGGCGCCGTTCCGCGTCGAGTTCGGGACGTGGGGGTGGATCTGGGCGAAGGGCCCCGTCGAGACGGACGTGGACCACTTCCTCACCGGACAGGGCCTGTTCGGCGCGGAGCTGCGGCGGGCGGTCGGAGACCGGGTCCGCCGCCAGTTCGCCCTCCAGTTCGAGATGGAGCAGGGTGCCGACCCCGCGAACCGGGTCACGCTCCACCCGGGCGAGCGCGACGCGCTGGGGCTGCCCCTGCCGCTGGTCACGTACGACCTCGACGAGCACGTCAAGGAGGGGATGGCCGCGGCCCGTGCCGTCTCGGAGCAGCTCTTCGCGCTGCTGGGCGCCGAGGACCACACGGACTACGCGCCGGCGGCGGCCTGGCCCGGCCGCTTCGAGCACCGCGGTCGCACCTACGGCTATCGCGGGGCGGGTCACGCCGCCGGCACGCACATCATGGGCGACTCCCCCGCATCCTCGGTCGTCGACTCCTGGCAGCGCTGCTGGGACCACCCCGGTCTGTACGCGGTCGGCTGCGGCAGCATGCCCTCGGTCGCCACGTCCAACCCGACGCTGACCATGGCCGCGCTGGCGCTGCGCAGCGCCGAGCGCATCGAGGCGGACCTGACGGCCCGCGACCGCCCCGCACACCTCACCCCCACCGATCCGGGAGCCCCCGCATGAGCCCCGTCCCCCTGCCGCCCGTGACCGAGCCCTTCCAGCTCCCCTTCCACTACGGGGCGCTGCACCAGGTCGGTGTCGACTGGCTGGTCGACCCGGAGCCCGTCCACCGGCTCCTCGGGAAGTACCACCCGGACCTGACCGCGGCCACGTTCGACGACGGGCGCGCCCTGGCCTCCCTCAACTACCAGCTGTACTTCGCGCAGTACGCGTTCGGCGGCGGTGTGACCCAGGAGATCGAGTTCAACGTCATCGCCTTCCCGGCGGCGGACGGGCACCGCCTGCCGCGGCTGACGTACGCCGAGTACGCGCGGGGCTGGGACCAGACGAAGCTGCTCGGCATCGCCCGGCTCCACGTCGTGTGCGACAACCCGTTCGCGATCAGGGCGGGGCGCGAGCTCTACGCGGAGCCCAAGCACCCCGGCTGGTTCGAGGTCGGGCTGCCGTCGCTCAACGGGCCCTCGGGCGAGACGTGGACCGTGCGGTGCTCGGCCGCCGGCGTCGGTCCCGACGAGGCGCTGGAGCCGGCCCGGGACCCGCTGCTCGCCCTCACGGTGCGGCTGGACGGGCTCACCGCCGCACCCGCCTGCTCCGCCCCCGTCACCGGATACGGCACCGACCGCGAGGGGCGCCTGCTCGCCGGTCCGATGAACGTGTACCAGCCGTACGGGTGGTACGACCTGACCGCCCCCGAGCACTCCGGGCGCACCCGCCTGGAGGTGCTCGCCCCGGACGGCGACCTCGGCCGCGACGTCCGGTCCCTCCTCCCGGACGGCACACCGGCCGCCGGTGCCTGGACGTATCAGTCGCCGCCGGTGGCCGCCCACCACCGCCCGTACTATCCGACGACCGGACCGCGCGTCTGACACGCGTCACCGGAACGCGAAAAAGATCACCCCTCTCACCGTGCATCCCTGGAGCCCTGTCGAGCGTCTTCTATGCGCCGGGTCCGTGTCCGGACCCGGACGACATCGATTCCAACCAAGGGCAGAACACTTTGCTGACTCCGAAACTCGGCCTGCGCAGCGCCGTGACCGTCTCGCTGACGGCCTCGGCCGTCCTGGCCGGCGGTCTCTTCGCCGGCCAGGCGTACGCCGCGCCGGCCGTCCCGTCGATCACCGCCCCCGGCGGCTTCGTCATGAACAACGGGACGGGTTCGACGCTGTACGGGAAGGCCGCGGACACCCGCCGGTCGACCGGCTCCACCACCAAGATCATGACCGCGAAGGTGGTGCTGGCCCAGCGCAACCTCAACCTCGACGCCAAGGTCACGATCCAGAAGGCCTACAGCGACTACATCGTCTCCAAGAACGCCTCGTCGGCCCGGCTCATCGTCGGCGACAAGGTGACCGTCCGTCAGCTCCTCTACGGCCTGATGCTGCCGTCGGGGTGCGACGCCGCCTACGCGCTGGCCGACAAGTTCGGCACGGGCACCACGCGTGAGGCCCGGGTCAAGTCGTTCATCGGCAAGATGAACGACGAGGCGCGGAAGCTCGGTCTGCGGAACACCCACTTCGACTCGTTCGACGGAATAGGGAGTGGCCAGAACTACTCGACTCCGCGCGACCTGACGAAGATCGCCAGCAGCGCGATGAAGGACGCCACGTTCCGCACCGTCGTCAAGACGAAGTCGACGAAGCAGAAGGTCACGACGAAGACCGGCGGTTACCGGTACATGTCGTGGACCAACACGAACAAGCTCCTCAGCACCTACAGCGGCGCGATCGGTGTGAAGACCGGCTCGGGCCCGCAGGCCAAGTACTGCCTCGTCTTCGCGGCCACCCGCGGCAGCAAGACGGTCATCGGCACGGTGCTCGCCTCTCCCAACGAGACGAACCGCGCGGCCGACGTCAAGAAGCTGCTGGACTACGGCTTCGCGAGGTAATCCCCGGCGACCGGCGCCCGAGGGCGCTCTCGCCACCCCCGAGGGGGGGGGCGCGCCCCCCCGGGCGCCGCGCCCCCGACCCCCCCCCCCCCCCCCCCCCCCCACACCCCGACAGGGGCGATATAAAACAAACACACACCCACACC
>NZ_JBHWFF010000001.1:173184-225170 GCF_042733785.1 Streptomyces sp. NPDC059695
GTCGGCGCGCGGAGTGTGTTTCAATCCGATGGGTTCACCCCGGGGCCCCCCCCCCGCGGGGGGCCGCGCCCCCCCCCCCCCGCGCCCCCCCCGCGCGGGCCCCCCCCTCTCCCGTTCCACCCCGCGCCGTCAACGCCCCTGACGCCGGACCGCGTCGAACCGGAGCAGGACGCGCACCACCCGCCACACGGCGGCGACGGCGGCCAGCACGGTCCCGGCGACGAGCAGGCCCCTCCCCGCGGGCTCCGACGCACCGACCGCGAGCGCGGGCACCAGGAACGCTCCGAACACGATCGCCGCCAGGAAGGCCGCGGTCACGAGCGCGAACATGATCTCCACCGTCATCGCGTCCTTCTCCCACCGCGACTCCCGACCCCTGTCCATGCGGAGAGTCTCACACGGCGCTCGGCCATTGGGGCGGCCCTCCCGGGCAACGGCGTGTACAAACGAGAACAAACCCGCCCATGTGCCGTTAGATTCCCCTGTCAGCAGGCCGGTCGATGCATGAGCATGAGCGGGGGAACGGGTGGAGACCGACGAGCACGGGCGGGCGGAGACCTCCTCCGACGGGTCCCCTCCCACGGCCAAGCTGACGCTGCTGACGCTCACCACCATGGTCGTCGGTTCCATGGTCGGCGCGGGCGTCTTCTCCCTGCCGCGGCGGTTCGCCCAGGAGACCGGTGTCGCGGGCGCGCTGATCGCCTGGGCGGTCGCCGGCCTCGGCATGCTGATGCTCGCCTTCGTCTTCCAGACCCTCGCGGTCCGCCGCCCCGACCTGGACGCCGGCGTCTACGCGTACGCCAAGGCCGGCTTCGGCGAGTACCTCGGCTTCTTCTCGGCGTTCGGCTACTGGGCCAGCGCCTGCGTCGGCAACGTCACCTACTGGGTCCTGATCATGTCGACCATCGGCGCCGTCGCCCCGGCCCTCGGCGACGGGGACACCGCACTCGCGATCGTCCTGTCCTCCGTCGGGCTCTGGTGCTTCTTCCTCCTCGTCCGCCGGGGAGTCAAGGAGGCCGCCGCGATCAACCGGATCGTGACCGTCGCCAAGATCGTCCCCATCCTCGTCTTCGTCATCCTGGCGCTCTTCTACCTCGACCCCACCGTCTTCGCCGACAACTTCGCCGGCGCCGACTACGCGGGCTCGCTGTTCGACCAGGTCCGCGGCACGATGCTCGCCACCGTGTTCGTCTTCCTCGGCGTCGAGGGCGCCAGCGTGTACTCGCGGCACGCCAGGCGACGGGAGGACGTCGGACGGGCCACGATCCTCGGCTTCCTCAGCGTCTTCGCGATCTTCGCCTCGGTGACCATCGTGTCGTACGGCATCCTGCCGATGGCCGAGATCGCCGAGCTCCGGCAGCCGTCGATGGCGGGCGTCCTGGAGGCCGCCGTCGGCACCTGGGGCAAGGCCTTCGTCAGCGTCGGGCTCATCGTCTCCGTCCTCGGCGCCTACCTCGCCTGGACCCTGATGGCCGCCGAGGTGCTGTTCGTGGCGGCCAAGGACAAGGACATGCCGCGCTTCCTCGGGCGCTCCAGCGGCGACGACGTCCCGGTCCCGGCCCTGTTGATGACGACCTGCCTCAGCCAGGTCGTCCTGGTCGTCACGGCCTTCTCCGACGACGCGTTCAACTTCGCGCTCGACCTGACGAGCGCCCTGAGCCTCATCCCCTTCCTCCTGGCCGCCGCCTTCGCGCTGAAGATCGCGCTGCGGCCGCGGACGGAAGCGGTCTCCGGGCGCTCCACGCGCGGCGAGCTGGTCGTCGCCGTCCTCGCGACCGTCTACACGGCGTTCCTCCTCTTCGCGGCCGGGCTCAAGTTCGTCCTCGTCTCCTTCATCCTCTACGCCCCCGCGACCTTCCTGTTCGTCAAGGCCCGGCGGGAGCAGAACCGGCGCCCCTTCTCCCCGGCCGAGGCCGTCCTCTGCGTGGTCTCCGTCGTCGGCGCCGTCATCGGTGTGATCGCGCTCGCCGCCGGCTGGATCGAGCTCTGAACCCGTCGGGACACGTGTCCGGCTTCCCTCGGAAAGGTTGACCATGACAAGCAGCGAGACCCGCTCCGCCACGTCCCCGCTCGGCGTGCACTCCGAGGTGGGACGGCTCCGGAAGGTGCTGGTCTGCGCTCCCGGCCTGGCGCACCGGCGGCTGACCCCGACCAACTCCGACGATCTGCTCTTCGACGACGTCATGTGGGTGGAGAACGCCCAGCGTGACCACGCCGACTTCGTCGACGAGCTCACCCGGCGCGGTGTCGACGTCGTCGAACTGCACCAGCTGCTCGCCGACACCATGGCGATCCCCGAGGCCAGGTCCTGGCTCCTCGACCGGAAGATCGTGCCCAACGAGGTGGGTCTGGGACTGGTCGACGACACCCGCGCGTTCCTCGATTCCCTCGCCCCGCGGGAGCTGGCCGAGTTCCTCATCGGCGGACTGTCCACGACCGACCTGCCCGACGCGTACCGCTCCGGGTACGTGTCCCTCGCCCGGGAGGGCGTCGGGGCGCGCGAGTACCTCATGCCTCCGCTGCCGAACACGCTCTACACCCGCGACACCACCTGCTGGCTGTACGGCGGCGTCACCCTCAACCCGCTGTACTGGCCGGCCCGTCACGGCGAGACCCTGCTGATGAAGGCCGTCTACACCTTCCACCCCGACTTCAGGGACGCGACCGTCTGGTGGGGCGACCCCGAGCGGGACTGGGGCCAGGCGACCTTCGAGGGCGGCGACATCATGCCGGTCGGCAACGGGGTGGTCCTCATGGGCATGAGCGAGCGCACCTCGCGCCAGGCCATCACGCAGGTCGCCGCCTCCCTGTTCTCGAAGGGCGCCGCCGAGCACGTCATCGTGGCGGGCATGCCGAAGCTGCGCGCGGCCATGCACCTCGACACCGTGTTCACCTTCGCCGACCGCGACATCGTGACGCTCTATCCGACCATCATGGACGCCGTCCACACCTTCTCGCTCCGGCCGGGTGACGGGGCGACGGGCGTCGAGATCACCGACGAGGGCGGCACCGCGTTCGTCGACGTCGTCGCCAGGGGCCTGGGTCTGCCCGGGCTCCGGGTCATCGAGACGGGCGGGGACGTCTACGCCTCCGAGCGCCAGCAGTGGGACAGCGGCAACAACGCCGTCGCGCTCGAACCCG
Organism: Streptomyces sp. NPDC059695; assembly: GCF_042733785.1. Classification (NCBI taxonomy): domain Bacteria; kingdom Bacillati; phylum Actinomycetota; class Actinomycetes; order Kitasatosporales; family Streptomycetaceae; genus Streptomyces; species Streptomyces sp. NPDC059695. The sequence goes on from NZ_JBHWFF010000001.1 coordinate 176,326, forward strand.
GTGTCGTCTTCACGTACGACCGCAACACCCAGACCAACGCCCTGCTCCGGAAGGCGGGGGTGGAGGTCATCACCATCGTCGGCGCGGAACTCGGCCGCGGACGCGGTGGCGGCCACTGCATGACCTGCCCGCTGATCCGCGACGCGGTCGACTTCTGAGGCCGCGCGCGTCCGCCACGGGACGCCGACGGGCCGCCGGCTTCTCCGCGGAAGCCGGCGGCCCGTGGGCGTCCGGTGGCCTTCGATCGGCCTGCGGCCCGGATCAGCCCGAGGTCTCGGGGGTGGGTCCGGCGAGCTGCTCGGCGAGCTCGCGCTCGCTCTCGGCCGGCAGGGAGGTCTTGAGGACGGTCCCTCCGAAGGGCTCCATGGCGGCGGCGAACCGGTCCTCGGTGATCTTGGAGGCCATGATCACGACCGCGGCCGAACCCGGCGCCAGGAGGTCGCTCACCTTCTTCCGGAAGCCGCTGTCGACCCCCATCTGCGTCAGCTTGCCGATGAGACCGCCGAGGGCCGCGCCCACGACCCCGATGCCCGGGGTGAGGATCAGCATGCCGAAGACCATCCCCCACAGGGCGCCGGCCGTGGCGGAGACGGCGATCTCCTCCTTCCGCGCGGGGGTGTCCACATGGGTCTCGCCGTCCTCGTCGACCCGGACGACGGCGAGGCCGTTCAGGTCGACGACGTGGTCGTCGCGGAGCCTCTGGACCTCTCTGAAGGCTTTGGTCGCGGCCGCGTGGTCGTCGTAGCCGATGACGATGAGCTCGGACATGCGGTGATCCTCTCTCGGTACCTCGCGGTCCCCGTCGCTCAGTAGCGCAGGACGGCGGCGATGCGGTCCGCCCCCGCCAGGGTGTCGTCGCGGACGAACCGCACCTCGGCGCCCGTCTCCAGGGCCTGTTCGACGATGTCGTCCACGATGTCGTCGCGGGAGTCGAGGTCGGACGGCTCCGCGGGTTCGAGGTGGTCGCCGTAGTCGCGTACGACGGCGCGGTAGTGCTCCTCGACGGCGAGCAGCCGGATCCGGCCCTCCTTCGCCGCCTCGTGCACCTCGTCGAGACCTCCGGCGTACTCGCGCCGGCCCCGGGCCGCGTCCAGTTCGGCCAGTACGGTGGTCGACACGGCCTCCTCGTGGGCGGCGAGCAGGGGCGCCAGCGCCGTGCGGACGGCCCCCTCGGGCCCGTGTCCCAGACCGCCCTGGTGGAGGGTGGCCGTGCCCTGCGGCAGGGATCCCGTCTCCCCGAGGAGGGAGACGGCGGGCGCCTCGCCGATCACGTACAGCGGGCGGGGCTCGGAGGCGAGGACGGTCCGCAGGGCCCGGTGCGCCTCCCGGAAGAAGGTGCGCGTGTCCTCGTCCTGGAAGGTGCTCGGCAGGTCCCCGACCCGTTCCTTGCGCTCCGCGTCCGGGTCGGCCAGGCTCCGCGTCAGCGGGAAGCCGTCGCCGGTGTGCTCGGCGGCCCGCTCGGGCGAGCCGTTCCACAGGGAGACCCGGTCCGCCGCCACGGTCAGCGCCCAGTAGGGCCGCTCGGCGGCGCGTGCGGCGACGAGGTTGCGCGTGAGGAACGTGTCGGCGACGACCACCCGTTCCGGTACGGTCCTGGCCACCGTCCACACATGGTGCTCGCCCGGCGCCACGTAGATCACGAGGCCGTCCTCCGCGTGGACGAGGTCGACCTCGGCGGCCGCCCGCTCCAGCTGGCTCAGTACGTCCGCACGGCGCTCCCGCGTCACGCCCGGATCGTCCTGGAGGTCCTTCTCGGCCCGGGCCAGGAGGTTGCGCAGGCGCACGGGGTCCTGCGCGTCGTCCGGCTCACGGCGGTGCGTCGGCATGACGAGCGACACGGCCGGGTACGGGCGGGGCTGACGCAGCTTGGCCAGCGCGTCGGTACTGAGCGCGGGGTACATGCGCACACCTTTCGCAGGGGATCGGCACGCTGCGCGGTGAACGGCCGCGGCTCGCCCCCGTCACCGCGGGGGGCCCTCGGGACCGCTCCGCCACGCGCCGAGTACGGGTCCACGATGGGCCATCCTTGTCCGAAATGCACCTGTTCGCGAGTCGGCGCGCTCCGGCGCCGTTCCCGCTCACCGGCCGGCTCGCGGGTCTCGATCTCGGCGAGGCCGTCGAGAGCAGCGAGCCAGGCGCGTCCGGCCCTCGTCAGGGTGCCGTCGCGGCGCCCTCGCGGGTGGGCGCTCCGAGGGCCCCGGGTGTGCGGGGTGCGGTCACGGTGGTGAGGTGTTCGGCGTACGTGTCCAGGGCTGCCCGGGCCTGGGCGTCGTCCCGGTCGATCAGCCAGTTCAGGGTGAGTCCGTCCATGACGCTCAGGCCGTAGCGGGCCAGGGCCGGGAGCGGGACGGTCCAGCCGAAGCCCGCGAGGCGGGCGATGGTTTCGAGGTGGTCGCTGTAGACCTTGAGGTAGTGCTGGTACTGGCGGCGGGCCACATCGGCCAGGCCCGGCTGGCGCAGCGCGTACTGGGTGAGCTCGTAGGTGACCATGTGCTCGGCCGGCCGCTCGCGGACCTGGTCCCAGTAGGCGTGCAGGGTGCGGAAGATGATGTCGCGCGTCGAGAGCCCGTCCACTCCCGCCCGCGTCGCGGTGGCGGGCGGGACGCTCCTCAGCGTGATCCGTTCGATCACGCTGTGCAGGAGCTCCTCCTTGGAGCGGAAGCAGTAGTGGAAGGCTCCCAGGGGAAGGCCCGCCTCACCGACGACGGCGCGCGTCGTGGTCTTGGCCACCCCGTCGCGGATCATGACGCGGAGAGCCGCCTCGACCAGCTGCTCGCGGCGCTCGTCGGCTGAGCGGCGGGTCATGGCGTCTCCCTGGCGGGGGCGGGGCGGTGAACCGGATCAACGTATCCCAGCGGCGCCGCCGGCCGGTGAGCAGGGAGGGCTCCCGGGCGGGCGGTCACAGGAAGGCCCGGCCCTCGCCCCGGTAGGTCGGGACGACGTCGACGATCCGGTCGCCGTCCACGAGGTGGAGTTCGTTGACGCGCTCGCACAGTTCGCCCGCCTTGGCGTGGCGGAACCACACCCGGTCGCCCGCCCGCAGCCCGGCCACGCCGTCACCGGTGAGGGGGGTCTGCACCTCGCCCGCGCCTTCCTGGGCGACGTACCGCAGCCCGGGCGGCCACACGGGCACGGGGAGCCGGTCGGTGCCCGGGGCGCCGGAGGCGATCCAGCCGCCGCCGAGGACGGTGGCGTGGCGCGGTCCGGGGCGGCGCACGACCGGAAGGACGAAGTGGGCGGCGGGGTGCGGACGGAACCCTCGGTAGTGGTCGAAGAGCGCTGGGGCGTAGAGGCCGGAGCCGGCGCCGAGTTCGGTGACGGCCCGTTCGGCGGAGGTGCTCTCCAGGCTGCCGGTGCCGCCGCCGTTCACGAACTCCAGGGGTGCCACGGAGCGGACGGCGCGGACGGCGGCGGCGCGCCGCTCGCGCAGTTCGCGGGTGGAGAGCCGCTGCATGAGCCGGACGGCGGCGCGCCCGGCCCGCGGGCCGGGCCCGTCGTCGCCGACGCCGGCGATCTGACCCTCGTACGACATGCCGCCGACGAGCCTCAGACGCGGGCGGGCGGTCACGGCCAGGGCCAGGTCCCGGGCCTGGCCGGGCGTGTGCAGGGGGGAGCGGCGCATGCCGAGGTGGAGGCGTCCGCCGGCGAGGCGCAGGGAGGCGTCGAGGTCGAGGCAGACCCGGACGGTGGCACCCGTCGGGCCGAGGGCGGCGGTCACGAGGTCGAGGTGCTCGATCGAGTCGACCATGACGGTGACGCGCGCGGCGAGCCGTTCGTCCGCCCCCAGCCGGGCGAGCGCGTCCGTGTCGGCGGAGGGATAGCCGACGAGGACGTCCCGGTGCTCCTCGGCGAGCCAGAGGGCCTCGGGCAGGGTGAAGGCGAGGATGCCGGCGAACCCGGGGAGCCGGAGGGTGTCGCCGATGAGCGCGCGGCAGCGCAGTGACTTGCTGGCGAGCCGGATCGGCTTGCCGCCGGCACGCCGGGTCATCTGCGCGGCGTTGGCCCGCAGCGCGCCGAGGTCGACGACGGCGAACGGCGGCTGGAGGCCGGCCGTCGCCTCCTGGAGGACGGGGACCCCGACGGGGCCGGGGAGCACCGCCGGTGCGGTCGCGCCCCCGGGCCGGTGCGGAGCGGGTGTCGGCGTACCTGTGGCGTACGGCTGCTGTGTCATGACCCTGTGGCCTCTCTCCAGACCTGCGCGGCCCCGCCACGGTCTCTTGGCCACCTGTCCAAGTCAAGCGTCCAACACCCTTGACTTGGACGGATGACCAAGTCCACTCTGCCGGGAACCGCCGCCCGGACCGGGCCGCGGCCGCGTCGATCCACCCGAGAGGACTCCGGTCATGACCAGCGCGTGGCGCAACTGGGCGGGAAACGAGCAGGCGCGTCCCGTACGCGTCCTGCATCCTGCGGACACCGCCGAGGTGGCCGACGCCGTGAGGACCGCGGCCGGGGAAGGGCACCGGGTGAAGGCGATCGGCGCCGGTCACTCCTTCAGCCCGGTCGCCGTCGCCCCGGACGTCCAGCTGCGCCTGGACCGCCTGGCGGGCCTGCGGTCGGTGGACCGGGGGACGGGGCTCGTCACGGTCGACGCGGGCATGCCGCTGTGGCGGCTGAACCCGCTGCTCGCCGAGCACGGTCTGGCCATGGAGATCCTCGGCGACATCGACCGCCAGACCGTCTCCGGTGCCGTCTCGACCGGCACCCACGGCTCGGGAACCCGCTTCGGAGGCATCGCCACGCAGCTCCGGGGGCTCGAACTCGTCCTCGCCGACGGGTCGGTGGCCACCTGCTCCCCCGACGAGCGCCCGGAGCTCTTCGCGGCGGCCCGCGTCGGTCTCGGCGCGCTCGGCGTCATCACGGCAGTGACCCTGCAGTGCGTGCCGCTCTTCGCCCTGCACGCCCACGACGCCGCCATGCCCGTCTCGGAGACCTTCGGCCGCATCCACGAACTCGCCGACACCAACGACCACTTCGAGTTCTTCTGGTTCCCGCACAGCACGACGACCCTCACCCGCCGTTTCCGCCGGACGCCGGCCGACACCCCGCTGAAGCCCATCGGCGCCTTCGCGCGCCGCCTCGACGAGACGGTCAGCGGCCCCGGCTTCGAGGGCCTCAACCGGATCGGCACCCGCTTCCCCGGGGTCGTACCGCCGATCACGCGCTTCGCGGCGCGGGCGATGTCCACCCGCGAGTGGTCGGACCTGTCCTACCGGATCTTCGCCTCGCCCCGCGACGTACGGTTCCACGAGGGGGAGTTCGCCGTCCCGCGGGAGCACGCCGTGGACGCGCTCCGCGAGATCGGGCGCTGGATCGACACGCATGACGCGAAGGTGTCGTTCCCGCTGGAGGTCCGCTTCGCAGCGCCCGACGACATCTGGCTCTCCACCGCGTACGACCGCGCGAGCTGCTACATCGCCTTCCACCAGTACCACCGCATGGCCTACGACGCGTACTTCCGGGCGTGCGAGTCCATCCTCGGCTCGTACGGCGGACGCCCGCACTGGGGCAAGATGCACGGCCTCGACGCCGAGGCCCTGCGCCCGCGCTACGCCCGCTTCGACGACTTCACCGCCCTGCGCGACGCCGTCGACCCCTCCGGCGTCTTCGCCAACGCCTACCTCGACCGGGTCCTCGGCGTGGCGCCCGGGGCGAAGCCCGTCACCCCCTGAGGCAAACCTGCACAACGTGTACGTGTGGAGGGGCGGCGCCTTCACCGTTCGCCGACACGAGCGGTACCGGAGGCGCCCGAACGGCACCCGCCCATCCCTTATGTCCCGCGTGCGGGACGGGGCCGCCGAATCTGTTACCCGGTTCCGAGGAGAAGGTGTCGGCATTCGGTGAAATTGAATGCACCGCCGCCCGCCGACGTGCAGAAACACCCACAGAAAAGCGCCGATCGAATTTCTCCGGTCAGCCGTCCACATGGTTGGATCAAGCCCGCTGCGGCCGCGGTAGACGGATTCCCCCCATGAAACGAAAGGTGCGCATCATGCGTCACGACCTTGAGACCGCTGAGATCTCCGACGCCGACCTCGACGCCGTCTCCGGCGGTCTCGTCACCGTCTCCGGCGGCCTCGCCGGCGCGCTGACCGGCGACGTCACCAACGTTCTCGGCACCGTCGGCTCGCTCCAGACGGTCCAGGGCGTCGAGGGCCTCGTCGGCCGCGTGCCCGGCCTCGCCACCGGCATCACCGGCGTCTCGGTGAACACCGCGGGCATCGCCGGCATCTGAGCACGACGCCGACCGTGAACCCCGGAACCACCCCGGTTCCGGGGTTCACTCCCCCCTGACCCCGACCGCGAAATTCCCGACCGCGGACCGTGCGAGAGAACGCAGCCGAAGGAATAGTCCGTGCAGTTCCGCCGCAATGCGCTTTCCAAGCTGCAATCACCCGAAGAACTCGACGTGCCCGTGCGTCTCGCACGTCCCCAGGGCCGCCTCGTGCTCGCCGTCACCGTCGTGGTCATGGCCGCCGCGGGCTTCTGGGCCCTCACCGGCACGGTGACGTCCCGGGTGAACGCCCCCGGCCTCCTCACCCACGCCGAGGGCAGCTACCTGCTCCAGAGCCCCGTCGCCGGCCAGGTCACCGAGGTCCTCACCGACGAGGGCCGGCCCGTCGCGGCCGGCGCGCCCCTGCTGACCGTCCGCACGGACCGGGGCGACCGGCCCGTCCGCGCCGTCGCGGGCGGTCGCGTCATCACGCTCCACGCGAGGCTCGGTTCGGTGGTGACCACCGGCGCCGACGTGGCGACCGTCGAGCGCGTGACCGACCCGAAGGCCCCGCTGGTGGCCGTCCTGTACCTGCCGGGCGAGACCGCCGCGACCCTCCGCGTGGGAGCCCCCGTCGACCTCGGCGTGCAGTCCGCCCCGCGCGACCGGTTCGGCGTGCTCCGCGGGCGGGTCACGGCCATCGGCAGCGCGCCCCGGACGCGCGCCCAGCTGGACTCCTTCCTCGGAGATCCCGGACTCGCGGCGCGGTTCGCCCGCCAGGGCGACCCGGTCGCGGTGCTCGTGACCCCGGACCGCTCCCCCGCCAACGCCTCCGGCTACGCCTGGTCCTCCTCGGACGGTCCCCCGCACGCCCCCGTGTCCGGTACGCCCGTCACCGGCGCCGTACGCCTCCCCCCGCAGCACCCCGTCGACTGGCTGCTGCCATGAGCGCGCGCCGGGGCCGTACGGCCGAATCCCGCGTGCCGGAGGCCCGGTCGCCCCGGGGCCGGGCGTCCGGACGCCGCGCCCCCGTCGACCGACGCCGCCGCAGGCCCGCCGCGGGCCGGCGGCAGCGGACCGTGCGCACACCCACCGTGCTCCAGATGGAGGCGGTCGAGTGCGGTGCCGCGGCCCTCGCGATGGTGCTCGGACACCACGGCCGCTTCGTCCCGCTGGAAGAGCTCCGCATCGCCTGCGGGGTCTCCCGCGACGGCTCCCGGGCCGGGAACCTGCTCAAGGCGGCCCGCGGCCACGGACTGCGGGCCAAGGGCATGCAGATGGACCTGACCGCCCTCGCCGAGGTGGCCGCCCCCGCCGTCCTGTTCTGGGAGTTCAACCACTACGTCGTCTACGAGGGCACGGGCCGGCGCCTCGGCCGCCCCGGCGTGTACGTCAACGACCCCGCCGGCGGGCGCCGTTTCGTCCCCCTGGAGGAGTTCGACACCAGCTTCACCGGCATCGTGCTCACCTTCGAACCGGGCCCCGGCTTCCGGCGCGGCGGCCGCCGGCCGGGCGTCCTCGCCTCCCTGCCCGCACGGCTGCGCGGCACCTCGGGCACGATGGCCGCCGCGGTCGTCGCCAGCCTGCTCCTGGTGGCCGTCGGCGCCTGGGTGCCGGCCCTCAGCCGTACGTACATCGACATGTTCCTCATCGGGAACCAGACCTCTCTGCTCGGTGTCGTCTTCGCGGCGATGGCGGCCGCCCTCGTCCTCACCGCCGTCCTCACCTCCCTCCAGCAGGCCAATCTGCTGCGCGGGCGCATCATCGCCTCCACCCTGGGCAGCGCCCGCTTCCTGCGGCACCTGCTCCGGCTCCCGCTCGCCTTCTACGCCCAGCGCAGTCCGGCCGACCTCGTCCAGCGCCTCCAGTCCCACGACGCCGTCGCCGAGACCCTCGCCCGTGACCTGGCGGCGGCGGCCGTCGACGCCGTCGTCGTGCTGCTCTACGCGGTGCTGCTGTGGACGTACGACCCCCAGCTCACCGTCGTCGGCGTGCTGATCGCCCTGCTCAACGTCCTCGCCCTGCGCGTGGTCGTCCACGTGCGGGCCACGGGCACCCAGAAGCTGCGCGCCGAGAGCGCCCGGCTCACCAACACCGCGTACAGCGGCCTCCAGCTCATCGAGACGATGAAGGCCACCGGGGGCGAGGACGGCTTCTTCCGCCGCTGGGCCGGACAGCACGCCACCACCCTCGACGTGCAGCAGCGGCTCGGCGTGCCGGGCGCGTGGCTGGCGGTCGTCGCGCCCACCCTCGCCACCCTGAACAGCGCGCTGATCCTCATGATCGGCGGTCTCCGGGCCGTGGAGGGGCACCTCACCGTGGGACTCCTCGTCGCCTTCCAGGCCCTCGTGACCGGGTTCACCGCGCCGATCACCCGCCTGAACGGCGTCGCGGGCCGGATCCAGGACTTCGCCGCCGACATCGCCCGGCTCAGGGACGTCGAGGACTTCCCCGTGGATCCGGTCCACACCCGGCGCGCGCCGCACGCCCCCACCCGCCGGCTCACCGGCTATGTCGTGGTGGAGGGCGTCACCTTCGGATACAGCCCCCTCGACGCCCCGACGCTCAAGGACTTCTCGCTCACCGTCGGCCCCGGCCGGCAGGTCGCCCTGGTCGGCGGCTCGGGCAGCGGCAAGTCCACGGTCTCGCGGCTGATGTCCGGGCTGTACACACCGTGGGAGGGCGTGATCCGCATCGACGGGATGCGTCTGGAGGACATCCCGCGCGGCGCGCTCGCGGCCTCCGTCTCCTTCGTCGACCAGGACGTCTTCCTCTTCGAGGGGACCGTCCGGGACAACGTGGCGCTGTGGGACCCCTCCGTACCGGACGAGGCCGTCGTCGCCGCGCTCCGGGACGCGGCGGTGTACGACGAGGTCGCCCGCCGCCCCGGCGGCATCCACGCCCGCGTCGAGCAGGACGGCCGCAACTTCTCCGGCGGCCAGCGCCAGCGCCTGGAGATCGCCCGCGCCCTCGTGCGCCGCCCGAACGTCCTGATCCTCGACGAGGTGACCAGCGCCCTCGACGCGGCCACCGAACAGACCGTCATCGACAACCTGCGGCGGCGCGGCTGTGCCTGTGTCGTCATCGCCCACCGGCTGAGCACCGTGCGCGACAGCGACGAGATCGTCGTGCTCGACCGGGGCGCGGTCGTGGAACGCGGGCGGCACGAGCAACTCGTCGCGGCACGGGGCCCGTACGCCGCCCTGGTCAAGGAGCACTGAGGTGAACGTCCCCCACCCGTCCGCCGACCTCGCCGGCGCGCGGCCGAGCGGCGGCGCCCCGGATCCGGTCGTCGCGGCCCTGGGAGCCCTGGGCAGCGCGGTCGACGGTGCCGGACGGCGCGGCCTCGCCCTCGAAGGCCCGCACGTCCTCTGGCTCGTCGTCGACGGCGCGATGGACCTGTTCGCCGTCGACGCGGCACGGCTCGGACCCTGGCACTTCCTGGGCCGCCTCGGGCCGGGCACGCTGCTGCTCGGCCCGGTGGACGGCCCGGCGCACACCCTGATCGGCCGTCCCTCGCAGGGCTGCCTGCTGCGCCGGATCGAGCTGCGCGAGCCGGCGTACGCGTCCGGCGGGCCGTACGGGAACGGGTACGTGGACGAGTGGTACGAGGACCGGAGCGCCTACGGCGGGAGCCCCGCCGAACCCGTCCTCAGCCCGCTGGAGCACGCCTTCGCGCTCGGCATCGGGCGCGGGCTGCGGGTCCTGTACCAGGCGGCCCTGGACGACGACGCCTCCGGCGCGGCCGACGACGACGTCCTCTGGATGCGGGTCCCTCCGGGCGCCCTCGCGTACGGGGCGGCGTACGCGAGCGCCCAGGACCCGGGCCACGGGGCCGGCACCCTCCTGGTCGACCCCGAGACCTGGCAGGGCATGGTCGACCAGCAGTACCGGCTGCTGTACGCCCTGGACGGCTGGATCGAGCAGCTCGAACGCGACCACGAGGACCGCGCGGCCGCGGGGATCGAGGCGGGGCGTGCGGCCCGTACCCGGGCCGACCGCACGCTGCTCGCCGCCATCGGCCGCTCCGGCGGCACCCCGTCACCGGACCGCGCCGACGACGACGCGACCTACGCCGTGTGCCGGGCCGTCGCCCGGGAGGCGCGCATCACCCTGGCGGACCCGCCCGGCAGCGGCGCCGGTCCCGGGCACCTCGACCCCGTCGAACGCATCGCGCTCGCCTCCCGGATCCGCACCCGGGGCGTCCGGCTCGGCGACCGCTGGTGGCGCGAGGACAGCGGCCCTCTCGTGGGGCACCGCGCCGCCGACGGGGCGCCGGTCGCGCTGCTGTGGCGGCGCGGCCGGTACACGGCCTTCGACCCCGCCACCGGCGAGCGGGTGCGCCTCGGCGAGGCGGGTGCCGCGGCCCTCGCACCCCGTGCGGTGATGTTCTACCGACCGCTGCCCGAGCGGCCGCTCGGTCCGGCGCGCCTGCTCCGGTTCAGTGTGCGGGGCACCCGGTCGGAGCTCCGGGACCTGTTCCTGGGCGGGCTCGTCGCGGTCGCCCTCGGCGCGCTGGTTCCCGTGGCGACCGGGAAGGTGCTCGGCGCGTACGTCCCCGCGGCCGAGACCGGACTCATCGTCCAGGCGGGTCTCGCGATCATCGCGACGAGCGTCGTGTCGGCCGCGTTCATGCTGCTCCAGAACACCGCGATCCTCCGCATGGAGGGCCGCGTCGAGGCCACCCTCCAGCCGGCCGTCTGGGACCGGTTGCTGCGCCTGCCGACGACCTTCTTCAGCGGCCGCTCGACGGGTGAGCTGGCCGCGGCAGCCATGGGCGTCAGCGGCATCCGGCGGGTCCTGTCCGGCATCGGCCCGGTGATCGTCCAGGCCGGGACGGTCGGCACGGTGAACCTGGTGCTGCTCCTCGTCTACAGCGTGCCCCTGGCTCTCGTCGCGCTCGCCCTGCTGCTCGCCACCGCCGCGCTCTTCCTGGGCCTCGGCCTGTGGCAGCTGCGGTACCAGCGCCGGCTGATCCGGCTGGGCAACAAGCTCGACAACCAGGCCTTCCAGACCCTGCGCGGCCTGCCGAAGCTGCGGGTCGCGGCGGCCGAGAGCTTCGCGTACGCCGCCTGGGCGGGTCCGTTCGCCCGCACCCGGGAGCTGCACCGGCGCGTGGGGCGGATCAAGAACGTGCTCGCGGTCCTCGGCGCGGTCTGCCTGCCGCTGTGCACGCTCGTGATGTTCGCGCTCCTGGCCGGCCCGGCCCGCGGCACCCTGTCCGCGAGCGAGTTCCTCACGTTCAGCACCGCCGTCACGATGATGCTGTCCTCGGTCACGCAGTTGACCGGCGCGCTGCTGTCGGCCGCCGCCGTCCAGCCCATGTTCGAACAGATCAGGCCGGTGTTCCGTGCGATGCCGGAGGTCGGGGGCTCCAGCGCCCCGCCCGGCGAGCTGACCGGGGCGATCGAGGCCGAGAACCTGTCGTACCGCTACGCGGAGGACGGCCCGCTGGTCCTGGACGGCGTGAGTCTGCGGGTGCGGCCGGGCGAGTTCGTCGCGATCGTGGGGGCCAGCGGCTGCGGCAAGTCCACGCTCCTGCGGCTCCTCATCGGCTTCGACCGGCCGCTGTCCGGAGCCGTGCGGTACGACGGGCAGGACCTCGCGGGCCTCGACCAGGCGGCCGTGCGACGGCAGTGCGGCGTCGTCCTCCAGAACGCCCAGCCGTTCTCCGGCTCCGTCCTCGACTGCATCCGCGGCGCGGGAACGTATCCCCTGGAGGACGTGTGGGCCGCGGCCTCGATGGCGGGCCTGGCCGAGGACATCAAGGCCATGCCCATGGGCATGCACACGATGCTGGCCGACGGCGGCGGCACCGTCTCGGGCGGCCAGCGCCAGCGGCTGATGATCGCCCAGGCGCTGATCCGCCGTCCCCGCGTCCTCTTCTTCGACGAGGCGACGAGCGCGCTGGACAACGAGGCGCAGCGGACCGTCATCGAGTCCACCCGCGCCCTGAACGCGACACGGGTCGTGATCGCGCACCGTCTCTCCACGATCATGGACGCGGACCGGGTGATCGCCCTGGAGGACGGGCGCGTGGTCCAGGAGGGCACGCCCGCCGCACTCCTCGCCGACACGGACGGCCTCTTCCACCAACTGGTCCGGCGCCAGCTGGGCTGACACCCGCCGCGCGGGGACCGTCCGGCGCCACGCCGAGGCCGCGCGGCTCAACCGAACGGTCCGGCACGGCGTGTACACGTACGAAGGTCACGATCGATCACGGAGGAGCACCCCTTGCACACGCACCGACCCACCCCGTCCCGTCGTACGGCGCTCGCCCTGGGCGCCGGTACGGCACTCACCGCCGCGCTCGCCCTGGGCGGCGGAACCGCGCAGGCCTTACCCGTGCCGGGCGGCGTCGTCGCGCGGCTGAGGCGCCTGGAGCGGACGCACACCGCGCGGCTCGGTGTGTTCGCCCGTGACCTGCGCACGGGCAGGACCGTGGCCCACCGGGCACACGAACGGTTCCCGATGGCCTCCGTGTTCAAGACGCTCGCCGTCGCGGCCGTGCTGCGGGACCTCGACCGCGACGGGGAGTTCCTCGCCCGGCGGCTGCACTACACCGAGGCGTACGCCACCGCGTCGGGCTACGCGCCGATCACGGGCCTGGCCGAGAACCTCGCGCACGGCATGACCGTCGCCGAACTCTGCGACGCGACCCTCCGGTTCAGCGACAACGCCGCCGCCAATCTGCTCCTGGGGGAACTGGGCGGCCCGACCGCCGTGACCCGCTTCTGCCGCTCGATCGGGGAACGCGTCACCCGGCTGGACCGCTGGGAGCCGGACCTCAACTCGGCGGAGCCGTGGCGCGTCACCGACACCACCACGCCGTACGCCGTCGGCCTCACCTACGCCCGCCTCGTGCTCGGCGACGCGCTGGCGCCCCACGACCGCGAGCGGCTCACGGACTGGATGCTGCGCAACACCACGAGCGCCGAGAGGTTCCGCCGCGGACTTCCCGCCGACTGGAGCCTCGCCGACAAGACCGGCTCGGGACGCTACGGAGGCGCCAACGACGTGGGCGTCGCGTGGCGGCCGGACGGCACGCCGATCGTCCTCGCCGTGCTCACCACCCGGCCGCACGAGGACGCCCCGGCCGACGACGCGCTGGTGGCGGAGACGGCCGTGCTGCTCGCGCGGGAGCTCGGCGCGGAGCTCTGACGGCCCCCTCAGCGGGCCGGGGTCCCGGGCGCGGTGACGGGCCGCAGCACCGTCAGGGAATCCTCTCGGCGGGCCACCATGGCGAAGGGGAACCGGTCGACCTCCAGGCAGAGTTCGACGTCGTCCGGGTGGCATCCGCTCCGCATCCCGGCGTCGAGCTCCGCCGCCGCGCGCGAGTTCCTCGCGCGGTGGACGTAGGGAGCCGCGTCGACGCCCTCGCCCGCGAGGCGTTCGCCGATGTACTGCGCGCAGGCCAGGTCCTCGTCGGCACGGCCTTCCTCGCCGGTGACGACGAAGGTCACCGGACCGGCGGCCTCGCCCCGCAGGTACCGTGCCGTCGGTCCGGCCACCACGAAGCTCGCGCACAGGACGAGGGGCGCGTCGGCGACGGCCAGCGCGCCCACGGTTCCCGCCGTCGTCTTCTGCACCAGGGTGCGCCCGGCGAAATCGCGGGTCCGGAGCTGACCGGGCGAGTTGACCGCGTCGAATCCGGCTGCCGGGGCCCCGTCCTTCAGGGCCAGCCAGCCCGGGTGGCGCTCCTTGAGGGCGAGCGCCTCATCCACCGTCGGGGCCAGGACGATGCGCTCGGCGCCACGCGAGAAGGCCCAGGCGGCGACGGTGAAGGCGCGCATGACGTCGACGACGACAGCGACACGGGGAACGGTGGTCAACTCGGGTATGCCGACGAAGCGATGATCCATCACGCCATGATGCCGCCTCGGCCCCGTGCGGCGGGCGGAATTACTCGCCGCCCTCGCCCCCGCGCGGCGGGCGGCGTCACTCGCCCCCCTTGCCCCCGTGCGGCGGGCGGCGTCACTCGCCCCCCTTGCCCCTCGCCCCCTTGCCCCTCGCCCCCTCGTCCCTTCGCCCCCGTCAGCGCAGGCGGCGTGCGCGCAGGACGACGTCGTCGGTGTGGTGGGCGCCCGCCCCGCCCTCGGGTGACACCCGGGGCCGCTGCTCGTCCACCTCCACCACCCAGTCGTCGTCGAGCAGCGCCGCGACCCTCGACGGCCACACGTAGTCCGCCGGGTCGAAGCCGCTGTCGTCCGCCGGACGGTTCTCCATCCCCGCGTGGTGGACCAGCAGCAGCACGCCGCCGACGGCGACGGCCGAGAGCAGCGCGCGCTCGGCACTGCCCTCGGGCGTACGGAGCAGGGCGGGGTACTGCGCGGAGACCAGGTCGAAGGTGCCCGGAGGGAGCTCCGCCTCCGTCAGGCCGGCGTGCACCCAGCGCACGTCGGCACCGGTGTCCCGCGCGTGTCCGGCCGCCCGCTCCAGCGCCACGCCCGACACTTCCAGCGCGGTCACGTCCCAGCCGCCGCGCGCGAGCCAGACGGCGTCCGCGCCCTCGCCGCAGCCGACGTCGAGCACCCGGCCGGGCGTGAGGCCGGCGGTCTCGGCCACCAGCGCACCGTTGGGCCGGCCGCTCCACAGCTGCTGCCGGTCGGCGTACAGGTCGTCCCACTTCGCCCGTACCGCGGGGTCTCCGACGTAGGTGTCGACGGGCGAGGGGATCTCGGACGCGGGCGCTCCCGCTGCGATGTTCTCGGTCACCGCCCCACCGTCGCGCATCGCGTCCGGTTCGGGCCACCGCTGTTGCCGGTCCGGCAAATCTCCTAACGGAGCCGGTTCGGCTCCTGTACGCCACCCGCCGGGCCGGTGTTCCCACTGGTCACTATACCCCCTAGGGTATTGCCCCCCACCACCATCGGAGCGCGCCCCCCTACGCTTCAAAATACCTAGGGGGGTATTTGACTTCCCTCCCGCACCCGCTTTACCGTCGAGTACGTAAATACCCAGGGGGGTATCGAGACGGGCGCGAGTCCCCCTCGGCGTGCGCTCCTGACGAAGGGATTGCCGTGTTCTTCACCCAGTACTACCTCGACTGCCTCTCCCAGGCGTCGTACATGATCGCCGACGAGCGCACGGGCCTCGCGGTGGTCGTCGACCCCCGCCGGGACGTCTCCGAGTACCTGGCCGACGCCACCGCACACGGCTTCACCGTCACCGGCGTCATCAACACCCACTTCCACGCCGACTTCGTCGCCGGCCACCTGGAGATGGCGGACGAGACCGGCGCCTGGATCGGCTACGGCCGGCGCGCCGAGACCGAGTACCCGATCCGCAAGCTCGTCGAGGGCGAACGGATCTCCCTCGGCGACGTCACCCTGGAGATCCTGGAGACGCCCGGTCACACGCCGGAGTCGATCAGCGTCCTCGTGTACGAGCGCGCCGGAGACGAGGTGCCGTACGGCGTCCTGACCGGTGACGCGCTCTTCATCGGCGACGTCGGCCGCCCCGACCTGCTGGCCTCGGTGGGGGTCACCGCCGAGGAGCTCGGCGGCATGCTCCACGACAGCGTGCAGAACAAGCTCATGGGACTGCCGGACGAGGTCCGGGTCTTCCCCGCGCACGGCGCCGGATCGTCCTGCGGCAAGCACCTGTCGACCGAGAAGCAGTCGACCATCGGCGAGCAGCGGGCCACCAACTACGCCTGTGCGCCGATGACCCGCGAGGAGTTCGTCGCACTCGTCACCGCCGGGCAGCCGGCCGCGCCCGGCTACTTCGCGTACGACGCCGAGCTCAACCGCAAGGACCGGGCCCGCTACGACACATCGGCCCCGCGCCCGCTGACGCTCGCCGACTTCACCGGGCTCCGGGCCGCCGGCGCGATCGTGGTGGACGCCCGCGACCCGCAGGAGTTCGCGTCCGGGCACCTGCGCGGAGCGGTCAACGTTCCGGCCGACGGCCGCTTCGCCGAGCAGGCCGGCACCGTGCTGCACCCCGCGGCCGAACTCGTCGTGATGGCGCCCCAGAACCGCGAGGAGGAGGTCGTCACCCGCCTTGCCCGGATCGGCTTCGACCGGGTCGCCGGCTACCTGCGCAACCCCGAGCACGCACTGGAGGCCCTGGCCGGGGAGGTCTCCCCCGCCGGCCGGGTCACCGCCGCACACCTCCGCACGGCCCTCGCGGGCGACCGGCCGCCGGTCGTGGTGGACGTGCGCACCTGCGGCGAGCGCGAGGCGAACGGCTTCATCGACGCCGCCCTGCACATCCCCCTCAGCGAACTCCCTCACCGCGCACACGAGCTCCCCGCCGACCGGGCCCTCGTCGTGCACTGCGCCGGCGGCCACCGCTCGTCCATCGCCGCGAGCCTGCTGCGGCAGCGCGGCTTCGGGGACGTCTCCGACATCCTCGGCGGATACGCCGCCTGGGCCCTGACGGCGCCCACGGCCGAGCCCGTCGACGCCTGACCTCACCCCCTCCCCCTCGGGGCCCCTCACACTCCCGCGCATACCCCCCTCGGTATCCACGGGCCGACAGGAACAGGATTCCATGAGCACCACCACCCCCTCCCTCACCCCCGCCGCACTGCACCGCCTCGTCGAGGAGGGGCGCGCGCCGCGACTGCTCGACGTCCGCACGCCGGGCGAGTTCCGTACGGCGCACATCCCGGGCTCGTACAACGTGCCCCTGGGCACGCTGCGCGAGCACCGCACCGAGCTGCTGACCCACCTCGACGAGGACGTCGTGCTCGTCTGCCGCTCCGGACAGCGGGCCGCCCAGGCGGAGCGGGCCCTGTCGGAGGCCGGCCTGCCGAACCTCCGGGTCCTGGAGGGCGGCATCACCGCCTGGGAGACGGCCGGAGCCCCCCTGAACCGGGGTCCGGAGCGCTGGGACATGGAGCGCCAGGTCCGTCTCGTGGCCGGTTCGGTCGTCCTCGCCACGGGGATCGCCGGGGTGTTCGTCCCGGGCGCCCATCTGATCGGCACGGCGATCGGCGCGGGCCTGACCTACGCGGCGCTCAGCAACTCCTGCGCCATGGGGGTGCTGCTGTCCAAGCTGCCGTACAACCGTGGACCCCGCGCCGACATCCGCACGGTGATCGCGGAGCTCCGGGGCACGCCGTGACCGCGCTCGTCGTCGCCGCCTCCCTCCTCGTCGGCGTCACCCTCGGCGCCCTCGGGGGCGGCGGATCCATCCTCACCGTGCCGGTCCTGGTCTACCTGGCCGGGCAGGACACCAAGGCGGCGATCACGACCTCGCTGTTCGTGGTCGGCGTCACCAGCCTCGCCGCCCTGATCCCGCACGCCCGCGCCCACCGGGTCCGCTGGCGGACCGGCCTCCTCTTCGGCGGTTTCAGCATGGCCGGCGCCTACGTCGGCGGGCGGCTGGCCGCGTACGTCCCCGGCACGGTCCTGCTCGTCTCCTTCGCCCTGATGATGCTCGCCACGGCGGCGGCGATGCTCCGCAGGCCCCGCCCCGGGCGGGAGAGGACACGACGGGCCCGTGCCGACCTCCCCCTGAAGCACATCGCGGCGGAAGGCCTCGCGGTCGGCGCGGTCACGGGACTGGTCGGTTCGGGCGGAGGCTTCCTCGTCGTCCCGGCCCTGGCCGTTCTCGGCGGGCTGCCGATGGGCATCGCGGTGGGGACCTCGCTGCTCGTGATCGGGATGAACTCGTTCGCGGGGCTCGCCGGGCACCTCTCGGGCGTCGGGATCGACTGGCCCCTGGCCCTGACCGTGACCGCCGCGGCCGTGGTCGGCAGTCTCGCGGGCGGCCGGATCGCGGGACGCGTCCCGCGCGAGACACTGCGGCGGGCGTTCGGCTGGTTCGTCGTCGTCATGGGCGTCTTCGTGCTCGCGCAGCAGCTCGACACCGCCGTGTGGACCCACCCGGCCACGTGGGCGGCGCTCGGAGCGGCGGCGTCCGGCACGGTCACCGCGCTGCTGTGCCGGATGTCGAGGGAGTCCACCGCGGGGCCCTGACGGTGCCCGCGGGGGTACGGGATATTCGCTGGGGCCGGTGCCACGCCCTCGGGCACAATGCCCGCGATGATCACGACTGCCGAACAGCTGCTCACCACCCTGGAACCCCTGCCGCACGCCGCCCGGCTCCGGCTCACCGCCGTCACGGCGCACCGGCTCGCCACCCGGAGCGGACCGGGCGCGTCCGACGCCCTGCGGACCCTGCTCGCCGTCCTGGACGCGCGCGGCCCGTACGAACGGCGTCTCGCCGCGCTGGCGGCCCTGGCCGCCGGGGAACCGGACCACCTCGCCGCGCGGCTCGGTGATCCGGACCCCGTGGTCCGCCGGTACGCGCTCCGCGGCGCCCGGCGCCTGCCCGTCGCGGACTCCGCCGTCGAGGCCGCCCACGACGACGCGCCCGCCGTGGTCCGCGCCGACCTCGCCCGCCTCCTGCGGGACGGCCGGAGGTCCGCGCTCGCCGAGCGGCTGGTGCTCCGCGTCCGCGCGGAGTACGGAGACCGGGACGCGGCCCGCCTCCTGCCGGGCTGCTCCGCGGAGTTCACCGCACGGCTCCTGCCCGAACTCGCCGGGGCGCTCGCCGCCGAGGACCGGACCGCGCTGGCCGTACGCCATCCCGTCCCGGTCCTCGACCAGCTGGAGCGGGAACTCCAGGACATCCCCGAGCTGTTGCGCGATCTCCGGTGGCGGCGGCACGCCACCGGGATCGCCGCGGCCCTGCCCGCCGCCCCGGAACGCGTACTCGACCTGATGGAGCGGTACGGACCCCGCGACCTCCCCGGTCCGGTGCTCGACCGGCTCGGCGACCTCGTGACGGTCGACGCCGAGCGTGTCGCCCACTGGTTCGGCGCCCCCGACCGGGCCGCCGTGCGGTGGGAACGGACACCCGGCCCGGCCGTCCTGCGACAGCTGGCGGCGGCGGATCCGCCCTCCCTGCCCCTGCTGGGCGCCCGGTGGTTCCACCGCGAGGCCTTCTCCGTCCTGGTGCGGTCGATGCCACCGGAACGCCGCACCCGCTTCGCGGACGCCGTCGTCGCCGCGGCCCTTCCGTTCACGAACGTCCGCGAGCACCAGGGGCTGCTCGCCCTGCTGCCGCCCGCCGAACGGCACGCCCGGACCCGTACCCACATCGAGACGGCGCGCGCCGAGCGCCGCTCGTGCCGGGACCTCTGGGGCCTCCTCGCGCTGCTCCCGCCCGCCGAGGCCCGCCCCGAGCTCCTCGCGGCCCTCCGCACCCGGGATCCCGAGGAGCGCGGCACGGTCTGGGAGCACCTGATCGCCAACGCCGGCCACTCCCGCGATCCGGAGCAGGTCGTGGAGGTCCTCGCGCTGGCCGCCGGACGGCTCACCAACGAGCGCGACCCCGTCCGCGGGGAGGCCCTGTCCGCCGCCGCCGAGCTGTCCGCTCCGCTGCTCGCGGCGGCGTTCGCGGCCGAGGCGCCCGGCGGTCCCGCCGCACCCGGCTCCCTGCCCGTGCCCGTGTCCCTGGAACGGCTGTGTCTGGACGCCCTGCGGGCGCGTGACTGCTCGGACGGGACCCGCGACACGATCCGGAGGCTGGCCGTGCACCTGCTCTCCGGCGACGTGGGTTCCACCGCTCCCACGACCGGCGTGCGCCTCGTCGAGGCGCTGGCCGCACACACCGGCACCGTGGAACTCGGCTTTCTGGGACCCGCGTTGCGCGGCGGCGGGGCGGACGCCGTGCTCGACGCGCTCGGACCGTGGCTGGACCGGGCCGCCGCCTCCGGCGACACCGCGCCCCTGCTCGCGCTGGTCGGCTCCGCCGGACGCCGCGCGCACCGGATCCCGGAACTCCAGAAGCGGCTCGAACCGGCCCTGCGCGCCTGCCCGGACGAGCGCTTCGGCGAGATCGCCGCGGCCTGGCTGGCCGATCCGGCGACCCGGGGCGAGCGCGTCGGCGCGCTGCTGGCGCGGGAGCCGTCCGCGGCGTTCGTACCCCAGGTGCTCGCCGTACTCGCCGCCGAACGCACGGACCTGCTGGACCGTGCCCTGCCCGAGAGCCCTCCCCCGGGCGGCCGTTTCCCCGCGGGCGGCGCACCCCGTCCGCTGCCCCCCTTCCGGTACGCCGACCGCTGGCTGCCCCGGCAGCAGGAGGCCGCCGTACGGCTGACCGAGGCCGCCGTCGCCGACACGGGGCGGGGCCTCGACGAACGCGCCGCGCTGCTCCGCGCGGCGGCCCCCGTGCCGCGGTACGGCAGGGCCCTGCTCCAGCGGTACACCGCACCGGCCGTGGCCGGACAGGAGGGTCCGGGCCCCGGCCGGGACTCGGACGCCCCCCTCACGGCGGCCGCTCTGGACGCGGCCGCCCACACCGACGACCCCGCCTCGGCCCTGGGCGCCCTGCTCGACCACGCGGGCGACGACCGGGCCGTGGCCGCCTGGTCGGCCGCCGCCCGGGTCGCCGACCACGCCCGGCCCAGCGATGTCGCGGCCCTGCTCCGTGACGTCCTGACCCGCGAGACGGGAGTGAAGGTCACCGTCAGGAAGACGGCCGCCCGGCTCGCCGCCCGTCACCTGCCCCGGGACGCCGCCACCGCCCTCCTGTCCGCCGTGGCCCGCACCCCGGGGACCCATCCGGACGTGCACGCCACCCTGGTCGGTCTGGCCACGACGCTGCTGCCCGCGGAGGAGATGTGGGCGCTGCTGGAGTCGGCGGCCGCCGACGGTCCCGACGCCGCGCGGGAGGCGCTCACGGCCGTGAGCCCCGCGGACCTGGCCCCGGCGCACCGGTCGCGGTACGGGACGCTCATGGCCGGGTTGGCCCTCGCCCCGGAGGAGCACACGGCGGAACGGGCACTGATCGGGCTCTCCGACTGGGCGCGGTTCTCGCCGGCGGCCGGCACGGCACTCGCGGACCTCTACGTCGACTGCACCTCGCCGCGGAACCAACGGGCGGGCTACGGGCTGGCGGAGCTCGCCCAGTCCGGGCTGCCGCACCCGATCGGCGGTGTGGCGCCCGGCAGTCTGCTCCACGGTGTGGTGGACCGGCTCCTGGAGTCGGTCGCGGCCGGGGAGCCGGAGGGCGGCGGGCGGGGCGCGGACCTGCCGGCGCGTCGTCGTCTGACGTCGCTCGTCGGCTCGTGGCTCCGGGACGCCCGCCTGTGCGCGGCCCTGGCCCGGCAGCTGGCGTCGGAACCCGTCGTCGCGACCGCCCGCGACGACCTCCTCGTACGGGCGATCGATCCGCACGCCCCCGAGCCCGAACTGCTGCTCGCGCTCCGCGAGCTGGCCGCGGCGGTCGGGGGCCGGCCCGTCCGTGCGGCCCGCGTGGCCGACGAGGTGGAGGAGGTCCACCGGTACGGCGGTCCGCTCGCCGACCCCGGCCCCGCCCTGGCCGCGGTCCGGGTCCTGGGCAGCGACGGCGGCCTCGTGGAGGGGATCCTCGCCGTCGGGCTCGCCGCGGCCCTCGGTACGCGCCTCGACTGGCCGGAGGCCTGGCGCGCGGTCGTGGTGGAGCTGCGCCGCCACCCGGAGCCGGACGTCCGCGAGGCGGCGTACGAGACGGTCCTGGGCGGCGGCTGACGCCCACCCGTCAGAGGCTGAGCGCGTCCTCGGCGTTGTCCGTCCACGCGGTGACGGAGCTGTCGTCCGAGACGTTCAGGCCGGGCGTCGAGGCCTTGAGCGGGACCTGCTTCAGGTCGGAATCGGTCTCCATGGTCAGCGCGATCGAGGAGACCGTCTTGCTCTTGGCGCCCTTCGGACCGCCCATCAGGCCCGCGTAGGCGGTCTCCCCCGGTGCGAGCCTGATGGCCTCCTCGATGCCCGGGGCCGTGCCGCGCGCCGTCGCCCGCCCGTCGAGGGCGCCGAACGTCACCACGGGGTGGCCGAGCACCCGGCACGGCTTGCCGGTCTTGTTCGTGACCTTCAGGAGATAGCTGCCGGTCGTGGGCTCGGCCAGGTTCGCGGTGAACGTCACGTCGTAGGTGCTGCAGGGGAAGACGTCGTAGTCCGGATCGGTCGTCGGAGAGGCCGGCGAGGAGGGCTTCGACGGCTTGGAAGGCGGCGTGGACGGCTTCGCGGGCGGCGGGGACGGCTTCGCGGGGGCGGACGGCTTCACGGAGGGGGAGGCGGTGGCCGAGGGCGTCCCGGTCGGCGCGGCGGGCCCGCCCGCGGCTCCGTCCTCGGAGGGCCCGCACGCGGTCAGGGCCAGTGCGGACACGGCGACGAGGACGACGGCGGCTCTGCGAACGGTGCTCATGGTGGTACTCCCCCCGACGACAGCGCACGATCCGCGCTGCGATGGACACCAGGTTCCCGCGCGTCCTTCACGGTTCTGTGACGGCGCCTTGCCGAATTCACCACGGTTCACGACGGCCTCCGGTCGACACGGCACACCGTGGAGTCCACACCCAGGGGCCCCCACGATCGCGCCCCCTCCCCGGCAGCCCCGCCGAGAGCGGGACCACCGGTCCCGGGATGTCCCGGAGACAGCCGGGACGGTGGGACGGCTCCTGAGCGGACCTAGAGTTCGAGCCGTCCGGCAGCGGCCCGCCGCGGTCTCCGGACGTCCCCTCCCCCTGCGCACCGGACGGACGGCGGTCAGGTGCCGCGATGCGACCCGGTGCGGCCATGACCTCAGGAGTCCGCATGAAGACCTCTCCGAACAAGCGCCGCAACCGCGCCCGCACCGCCGTCGTGGCGGGCCTGATGGCGGCGAGCGCCCTGGGTACGGCGGGCTCCGCGCTCGCGGAGGGCAACCCGCTCTACGACCAGCCGTACGAGCAGCGCAACGCGTACAACACGCAGTTCGGCATCTCGGAACAGTGCTCGCCCCAGTCCGAGGAGTTCCGCTTCCGCTTCTACTACCGGCCGAACTACGGCGGCGCGTGGATCAACATCGGCAAGAGCATCTGGGACCTCAAGTCGGTCTCCGACGGCTCCACCTCCAACCCGCTCACCTTCTGCGGCGGACCCAACGACGGCATGGGCCAGATCGTCGCGAACAACTCGGCCTCCGCCTACAACTGGTTCGAGGGCTACTGCGGCGTCGTCTACTACTACAAGGGCTACGGGGCCGGTGCCACCGACACCCAGTTCGACTACTTCTCGCCGCGCTCCGGGCGCAACCTGGGACCCACCTCGAACAACAACCGGTCGATCCAGTTCATCGGCTGCTAGCCACCGGCCCCGGTTCTCCCCTACCGCCCCCACGGAGGAATTCGTCATGCTCCTCGGCAGACGCCGTATCAGCACAGTGCCGGCGGTGTTCCTGGCCGCCGCCGTGGCACTCGCCGCGGCGGGCTGCTCGGCGGGGCGGGACGGGGAAGCCGTGGCCGCCGGGCCCCCGCACAGCGCCACCGCTGAGCAGCAGCCCAGCGATACTTCCGGCTGGACGCTGCCCCTGATGGCGTACCGGCCCACGCAAGAGCAGCGCACGACCCTGGTGTCGGCCGAACGGACGCTGGTCCGCACCTGTATGAAGGACTTCGGCCTGCAGTGGGCGCCGCCCGCCGACCTGCCGCCGCTCGGCCCGCGCAACGAGATGGACTGGCGCTACGGGATCCACGACACGGCAGCCGCCGCCACCCGCGGATTCCAGCCCGACCCGGCCCAGGCGGCCCGCTATCAGGAGACGCTGCGAGCCGCTCAGAACGCCCCCCGGCGCTCCCCGGACGTCGAGGTCGTCCTCGGAGGCAGCGGCCTGCCTCCGGAGGCTTTGGCCGCCGCGGGTCCGGAGGTGCGCGCCGGCACCTTCCACGGCCGGAAGATCCCCAAGGACGGCTGCTTCGGCCAGGCGCGCCGGCGCCTGGGCACGGAAACCTACGGCGCCACGCCCCTGGCGTCCGGGCTGTTCAGCCGGTCCTTCCCCGAGTCCCTCAAGGACCCTGCGGTCAAAGCGGTGTTCGGCCGTTGGTCGGCCTGCATGAAGGGCAAGGGCTTCACCTACAAGGATCCGGTCGCACTGTTCGACGACGCGCGCTTCGCCCCTGAACCGCACCCCGTCACGCTCCTGGAGACGTCCACCGCCGTCGCCGACACCGCCTGCCGCGGCGCCCTGCGGGTCGCCGAGGTCTGGCACGCTGCCGAGACCCGCCTGCAAGAGGGGTACGTGCGGGCGCACCGTGCGGAGCTGGAGGCGGACCGCCGCTCCATCGATGCCTCGGTCCGCAAGGCCACCGAGGCCCTCGCGACCGGGTAGCACCCGGCTGGACGCTTCCCGCGGATCGCGGCGCGCACGGCGAGGAGCCGAGGACGGTACGGGCCGAGCCCGGTCGCCCCCGCCCGCCGTCGAGTGCGGCCTGGCGGTCGTCGCGGGAAATGCGATCAGCCGTCCCCCTCCTCCGGGCCGGCTCTACGGAAATCCCCTTCCCCTCTCCCTGTGTGCCTCCGTCACTGAAGGAACGCTCATGCCTTTCAAACGCAGAAGACATGCTCCCTTGGCGGTTCTCGCCTCGGGAGTGATGCTGACCGGTCTGATACAAGCCACGGCCTGGGCCCAGCAGCCCGGACCGGACCGGTCGTCGTCCCCCACCGTCGCAGCCACCGCCGTCAGTCCGGCCGAGAAGACGGACGTGCCCATGGCGGCACGGAGCGAGGTTCTCGGCGCGAGCTGGAACACGTCCGGGGACGTCGCCTGGACGACGACGGGGGACGCCGACGGCTTTCACCTCCTGACCGCGCGGCGGCAGGACGGATACCGGTGGCAGACCACCGCGACGCTCTCCGAGGCGGGCTTCGACGTCGACTCGTGGATCGGCAACGCGTGCGTGACCGAGTCCGGCCGCCGCGCCGTGGTCGTCTATGCGCCGCGGACCTTCACGAACGACCAGCGGTTGATGGCGCGCGGCGGTTTCACGGCCGTCGTCGACCTCCCCACCGGGAAGGTCACCAAGCTCGACCTCCAGGCCTCGCTGTCCTACTACAACCCCGGCTGCGGCCTGGGTGAGCGGGCCGTCCTCACCCAGTCCGGCTCCGAGGACCGGCCAGGCACCCGACTCGTCACCGTCGACGCCGAGTCCGGCAGCCTCGGTACCCCGATCGTCACCAAGACCCAGGTGACCTCGGCAGTTCCCGCCGGCGACGACAAGGTCATCGGGGCCGAGGGCGCGCGGCTCGTGTCGATCGACCCCCGGGGACGCTCTCACACCCTCGCCAAGACCGACGGCGTCCCCTACCGGATCTCCGTCGACTCCACCGGTGGGGTCACCCTCCTCGACAGGACCCCTCGTCGGTCGACGGCCCGGGTCAAGCGCCTGAACGACGCCGTCGCGATCCGCACGGGACGTCCGCAGCGGCCCGTCGTCCTGGCGGAGGGCGCCAGGACCTCAGTCGGACTGACGACCGGTGACGGCAAGGTGTTCATCACGGGCACCGCGAAGACGCTGGCCCCGTTGCCCACCGCCGTGCGGCAACTGGCCGGGGTCCCGAAGGACACCGCGGTCAGCACGGACGGGCAGGCCGCACTGACCTCGGTGCGCTGGGCGGACGGCCGGGACTCCCGACTCCCGCCGGCGACCGCGGGAACGGGCCGGGCCCGACCGGTCGACATCGCGATGACCGTTCTCGGCACCGGTCGGACGACAGCGTTCACCGTGGACCCGGCCCGACGGGCCGGGCCGCGCGCGGCCGAGGGCACCGCGCTGTCGCCGCGTCTCGCCACGCGACGGTCCAAGAAGCCGGCCACGCACGGCGCTTCGCTGTTCACCACCGCTCCCCCCACCGGGCCTGTGGCGCTCAGCGCCGCGGGCGATCCGACCAACCCGGTCGAGGAAGAGCGCACCTGCGCCGTCCCCCGCAACGACCCGCGCAACCAGGCGATGCAGCCCAAGCCCCGCCAGGTGGAGTGGGCAGTCGACCAGGCGGTCACCGGCAACCTGAACTCCAAGGTGTCCCGCCCGGCGAACTGGAAGAACCTGGGCATGCCGGCCTACATGCCGCAGTCCCTCTTCCTGAACCCGCCGGTCGACGGCGGCGGCCGGGTTCCCGCGCAGGTGCTGCTCGGTCTGACCGCGCAGGAGTCGAACATGTGGCAGGCGTCCCGGGTGGCCGTCCCGGGTGTGACGGCCAACCCCCTGATCGGCAACTACTACGGCATCAACCTGTACGACAGCACCGAGGCGAACGACTGGGACATCGACTGGTCCAAGGCCGACTGCGGCTACGGCATCACGCAGGTCACGGACCACATGCGGATGGCCGGCCGGGAGGACGGTCACGGTGGCGCGGCCTGGCCGTACGACAAGCAGCGGGCCGTCGCCCTCGACTACGCCACGAACGTCGCCGCCGGTCTGCAGATCCTGGTGGGCAAGTGGAACGAGACCCGCGCTGCGGGACTGGCCCTCAACGACGGCGCACCGTCCCGACTCGAGAACTGGTACTACGCCCTCTGGGCGTACAACTCCGGCTTCCACCCGCAGGCCGAGGCGCCCGCCAACAGCGGCGCCTGGGGCCTCGGCTGGTTCAACAACCCGGCCAACCCCGAATGGGACGCCGGACGGCTGCCCTTCATGGAGAACGCCACCGGGAACGACGACGCCTCGGCCGCCGCCCGACCGCAGCTGTGGCCGTACCAGGAGAAGGTGCTCGGCTTCGCCGCCCATCCGCCGGCGTACCTGGAGTCGCCCGGCACCATGGTGGCCGCCTTCCGCGCCGCCTGGTGGAACGGCCCCGACGGCGCGGCGAGCGTCACCGGCAGCAACAGATACAACCGGGCTCGCGTGAAGCCCCCGGAGAACCTGTTCTGTGACATCTCCAACAACTGCGACCCGGGGCTCATTTCCGACGACGCCAGCAACACCAGCAACACGACCGGCCCCTGCGGCCGGGTCGACTCCAAGTGCTGGTGGAACAAGTCGGCCGTGTGGAAGCCCGACTGCTCTCTCACCTGCGGCAACGAGTTCATGCGGTTCGACGGCACGTACGCGGAGGAGCCCGACGGCACGGCGTACCCGCCCGCCTGCGGCAACAGCGGCCTGCCCAGCAACGCCATCATCGTGGACGACGTCCCCACCACCGTTCCCTCGATCCGCCCGAACTGCCCGAAGTACTGGGACAGCAACGGCTCTTTCACCCTGTCCTTCTCCAACGACGGCACGGAGACCGTCTATCCCTCCAAGGCCGATACTCACCAGCTCGGGGCCGGCTTCGGCGGTCACTTCTACTTCGCCCACACCCGCCAGGACGACGCCAAGGGCCGGCGACTGAAGGTGACCGGAACCTGGCGGGCCGGCAGCGCCGTGCGGGGCCAGGCCAAGGTCATGGTGCACCTGCCCGACCACGGCGCGCACACCAAGAGCGCCCGCTACGAGGTCGACACGCAGTTGGGCACCGTCACCCAGACCCTCTCCCAGCCGGGAACGGGCAACCGCTGGGTGTCGCTGGGGGCGTACCGCTTCGACGGCACCCCCGTGGTGCGGCTGTCCACCCTCACCGCGGACGGAAACGGATCGGAGGACATAGCCTTCGACGCCGTGGCCTTCGTGCCCGGTGTCTACGACGGGATGCCGGACATCACTCTGCCCGAACCCGATCTCAGTGGTCCTGAAGACCTCGACGTTCCGGACGTTCCGGAGGCCTTCGGACAGACTGCGGCTGCGGGACTGCGCTCCGCCGTCGCAGGCTCCGACACCGCGCCCTCGTGCAAGGACGTCCCGGGCAGGCCCGGCACGCAGACGTGCATCTCGTTCGGGCCCGCCCCTGCGAAGAAGTCACCGAGGACTCCGGCCCAGATGCCAGCGGGCCGGCTCGCCGACGTCACCGAGCAACTGGTCTGCTCCACGAGTCCCCTCAGCCGCAGCTACACCCGCTTCGACGCGTGCATGGGTGAGACGCTCACCATGACCAAGCTGGTCAACAAGGTGCCGGTCGGCGTGGTCGTCTTCAATCTGCAGAAGACCATCCAGCTGAAGGTCAACAGCCCGACCTTCACACAGAAATGGACGTTCACCCCCGTCTCGTTCACCGGGGAGGTCGCTCAGGTCTCACCGAACGTGCAGTTCTTCTGCGGCACCGGCTGCCAGATGAGCGGACCGACCTGGAGCGGCATCCCGATCTGGACGACCCTCGAAAGGCACTCGGCGACCGTCACCGCCACCGGGAACTGGACCGTGCCGGCCACACCGTCGTCCAACTCCTTCGGTCTCAACTGGATCATCGGCGGGGAGATGGACGGCGGGGCCACCACCACCAACGACATCTTCGAACCGGTACTGAAGATCCGCTGCGACAACATGTTCGCCGGCAAGCTGCCCGGCTGCGTCTTCTCCAACTTCCGTCCCAGCTTCACCGTCAACACGAAGCGGAACCCGGCGGCGGCCGCGTACTACTGGCTGATGAAGCAGAAGCTCGCGAGCCATCCCGGGAGCAAGCCGCACAACAAGCCGCTGCACCGCCTCGAGGACACCGCCGCGCAGACCGCGAACCGCGGCATCCTGTGCAAGCTCGCGGTGGCCAAGTGGGACCCGCATCCCCTCACGCCGAACGTGAGCTGTGACGAGTACCCGTTCGCGGCTTCACGAGAGAGCGGCGGCCAGACGATCCAGTCGGGCTCCCAATGTGTGCAGCTCTACACGGCCAAGGACACGGCGGGGCAGTGGAAGCTGTTCTACGACGAGCGCTACCCGATCCCCACCTGGAACGAGGTGTGCGGACGCGCGAGCATCCCGCTGTCGCAGAACACCTTCGAGGGCGGGGCGCTCGGCCGGTGGACTCCGAAGGTCCGGCTCTTCGACAACGACGCGTACTTCGTCGAGACCCCAGGGTTCGATTCCTGTGACCCGAACACGTTCTGCCAGGTGAGGACCAACTAGCGACAGCGCGGCGGAAACACGCGGCGGCCGGGTGGGGGGCGGTGGAGACCGTTCCCCACCCGGCCGCCTTGTCTCATGCTGTGACGAGGCCTGAGAGCAGGGTGCCCGTGAGCACGTCCCCGCGGGGCAGGTCCACGCCGAAGGCAGCCTCGGCGAGACCGAACGCACCGGCCATGTCCTCGGGCTCGAAACCGCAGACGAGCCGGCCGTCCTGGGCGAACTCGAACCTCGTGTCGGCGTTCACCGTCCGCCAGAGGCCGATCGCTGCGGCCCCGCGCGAAGCCTCGCGGAGCGCCTCACCCGCGTCACCCACCGGCCCGCCCTCGACCACCGCATAGGCCCAGCCCGCAGCAGAACCCACGCGGACCACGATGTCGTCGGAGGTGAGCTCGATGTCGGACGCCTCCAGCCTGGTCCGCTCGACCGCTTCCTCAGCCGCCGCGCCGAGCCGCCGCAGCAGCTCGACCGGTTGCACGTCGCGCGCGAACACCAGCCAGTAGCCCAGCTCGAACTCCCCCGAGCTGTCCACCCATGCGACTCCGTCCGACATCAGGTCCCTCTCTCAGTCTGCTTCCGAACGCCTGGACACGCGACCAGGACCAGGCGCATCGATCATGAGCGCGTCCGCCGAGATGCGCCGGCTGACGCGCCGGTCCACGTGTACGCCCCTGTGTGGTTCAGGATGATGCGGCGGCCTTCTGGATCCGGGGAACGAAGACCTGAGCCAGGGAGTGGGCGGTGGCGGGATCCAGCGCCCTGGTGTACTTGGCCGACCAGGTCGATTCCTTGCGGCAGGCTTCCTGAGCGCCCGTCTGGTCGGCGAAGGCCGTGATGTCGAAGTCGGCTTCCTCGCCGAACGCTTCGAAGGTGGCGTCGCCGCGTGCGATCTTGGCGCACTCCCAGTCGGTGTCCGAAGCACACTGCCCCGCGGGCCTGGGATCCTCTTCGATGAGCGCGCTCGCGTCCTGCGGAGTCCACCCTGCCATCGACGCCAGGTCCGGCAACGCCTGCTTGAACCTCTCCTCGGTCTTGAAGACCGTGTCGAAGTCCACCGCGCCGGCAGCCGAGCCGCCGGGGCCTGATCCTGATCCTGATGCTGTTCCTGATGCGGCGCTCCTGCCCGTGGGCGTCGTCGGCGGGGTGTCGGCGCCCGCACCTCCACAGCTGGTGGCGAGGGCCGCCAGCGCCACCAGTGCTATCGCCCTTGAACGCGTACGAATCATCAAAGCCGCTTTCCCCGTTGCCTGTTGCTCCCGGGCCGCCGATGCGACGGCCCTGCAGCCCTAACAGATGATCTTGGCAGCCGTGGCCCTGGCGATCAAACGTCGAGGTGTTCCGCGGGTCCGGGGGCGGGCTGCGCGCCCGGACCCGCTCCCTTCCTGGCGCGGCGATACCCGGGCGGCAGCCTCGACTGCCATGGATCGCCGTCACACAGGGTCCCGGCCAAGGCTGTCTGCCCGGCCCATGTCCCGGTCGTGCGGGTGCCCCGATGATTCACGCCACACCGACCGACCCCGGCCCCCACCGGCACCCTCGGCCGGCGCACCCGTGTCCACCCCGACAGGAGGCCGTCGTCATGGGACAGCCGCACCTTCCGTACCGCCGCACGAAGAGCCGCCGCCCCGCGGGCCGCGGCCGCCGCTGGATCACCGCCGCGGCGGGGGCACTGGCCCTGACCGGCGGCCTGGTCGCCGGGGCCCCTCAGGCGTCCGCCGCCGGTCTGACCCAGATCACCGGCTTCGGATCCAACCCCGGCAATCTGTCCATGTACGCCTACGTGCCCGACGGCCTGCCGTCCGGTGCGCCGCTCGTCGTCGCGCTGCACGGCTGCACGCAGAGCGCGAGCGACTACTACGCGAACTCCGGCTGGCCGAAGTTCGCCGACAGCTACGGCTTCGCGCTGGTCCTCCCGCAGACGAGCGGCGCGAACAACGCCAACTCCTGCTTCAACTGGTTCGAGCCCGGCGACAGCGCACGCGGCCAGGGCGAGGCCCTGTCGATCCGCCAGATGGTCGACAAGGCCGTCGCCCAGTACGGCAGCGACACCCGGCGGGTGTACGTCACCGGCCTGTCCGCCGGAGGCGGCATGACGGCGAACCTGCTCGCCGCCTACCCCGACGTGTTCGCCGGCGGCTCCGTCGACTCCGGGCTCCCGTCGTCCTGCGCGACCAGTGTGTCCGCCGCCTACACGTGCATGTACAGTCCGCCGGACAAGACCCCCGCGCAGTGGGGTGCCCTGGTGCGGTCCGCCGCCCCCGCGGGCACCACGTCCTGGCCCCGGGTGGCGATCTGGCAGGGCACCGCCGACACCACCGTGAAGCCGGCCAACGCCACCGAGCTGCGCGACCAGTGGACCGACGTCTGGGGCATCGGCCAGACGCCCGCGCGCACGGCGAGTCTCGGCGGCGGCACCACGCTCAGCGAGTACGACGACGCGTCCGGCCACCCCGCCGTGCAGGTCTACTCCGTCTCCGGCATGCCCCACGGCCTCGCGGTCGACCCGGGCAGCGGCCCGGACCAGTGCGGCGCCACCGGCACCTACTACCTGGACGCCGTCTGCTCCAGCTACCACACCGCCCGCTTCTGGGGGCTCGACGGCGCGGGACAGGAGCCCGGACCCGGTTCCCTGCCCGCCCCGACCGGACTCACGGTCGCCTCGACCGCCGACACCACCGTGTCCCTCCGCTGGAACGGAGTAACCGGCGCCGCCTCGTACCAGGTCTACCGCGCCGGTACGAAGGTGGGCACCACCTCCTCGGCCTCCTACACGGACACGGGTCTGGCGACGGGGACGGCGTACGGCTACACCGTCGCCGCCGTCGACGCCTCGGGTGCGGCGGGCGCCGTCTCGGCCTCCGTGACCGCGACCACGACCGGATACACCCCCACGTGCCACACCTCCAGCAACTACGACCACACGGTGGCCGGGCGCGCGTACCAAAGCGGCGGCTACACCTACGCGACGGGATCCGGCCAGGCCATGGGGTTGTGGAACACGTTCACCACGCACACCCTCAGGCAGTCGGCGCCCGGGTACTACGTCCTGGCCGATTCCGGCTGCTCCGCCTGAGCCCGATCGGGTAAATGCGCCGGTCACTGCGCCGGGCGCGCCTCTCCCGGGGGTTATCGCGTCGCACGCTCGCTGGATGCGGTGAATGGAGGTGGGTGTGTGTTGGTCCGTTAATGTCACCGGGCACCTTCCCGTCAGCGGTTGCCACCGTTGAGAGGGACACGGAATGACGAGCCAGACCACCGAAGTCGAGCTGGAGGACCTCCTCCGCCAGGCGCTGCACGCCACGGGCACGGGTGCGCGCTGGGCGGTCGAGACGGATGAGATGTGGTGCCGGGTCGCCGCCCTGGGCGGGACCCCGCGCGACCAGGGGTGGAAGCTGCACGTGTCGGCCACGGCCGCGTCCGCGCCGGCGGTCCTCACCAAGGCCCTGGGCGTGCTCCTGCGGGAGCGTTCGGGATTCAAGTTCGCCCGGTCGCTGGAGCAGGTCAGCGCGCTCAACTCCCGTGCGACGCCCCGGGGAAGCTCGGGCAAGTTCATCACCGTCTACCCGCGTTCCGACGCCGAGGCGGCCGCGCTCGCCCAGGAGCTGCACGCGGCCACCGCGGGACTCGCCGGCCCCCGGATCCTGTCCGACCAGCCGTACGCCGTCCGCAGCCTGGTCCACTACCGCTACGGCTCCTTCGTCGGCCGGCGCCGGCTGTCCGAGGACGGGCTGCTCGTGTGGTTCATGGTGGACCCCGACGGCAACCCCGTGGAGGACAAGCGCACGGGCCAGTACTCCCCGCCGCCCTGGGCCGTCTGTCCGTTCCCCGCCGCGGTTCCGGTGGCGCCGCGCGGCGGGGAGGGGGCGCAAGCTCGTCCGGTGGTGCTCGGTGGCCGCTTCGAGGTGCGGGAGGCGATCCGGCAGACGAACAAGGGCGGTGTCTACCGGGGCAGCGACGCCCGGACGGGCGCCGGCGTGGTGATCAAGGAGGCCCGGCCGCACGTGGAGGGCGACGCCTCCGGCGGCGACGTCCGGGACTGGCTGCGGGCCGAGGCGCGGACGCTGGAGAGGCTCGGCGGAACGGGTCTGGCACCGGAGGCGGTGGCCGTGTTCGAGCACGGCGGGCACCTGTTCCTGGCCCAGGACGAGGTGCCGGGCGTGACCCTGCGCACCTGGGTGGCCGAGCGCTTCCGTGACGTGGGCGGCGAGCGCTACCGCGCCGACGCGCTGGCCCAGGTCGAGCGCCTGGTGGACCTGGTGGCGGCGGCACACGAGCGCGGACTGGTCCTGCGGGACTTCACCCCTGCCAACGTCATGGTCCGCCCGGACGGCGAACTGCGCCTCATCGATCTGGAACTGGCCGTCCTGGAGGACGAGACCGCGCTCCCGACCCGCGTGGGGACCCCCGGGTTCAGCGCACCCGAGCGCCTGGCCGACGCACCCGTGTCCCCGACGGCCGACTACTACAGCCTCGGCGCCACCGTGTGCTTCGTCCTGGCCGGGAAGGTGCCGAACCTGCTGGCCGAGGAGCCGGCCGGCCGACCGGACGAGCAGCGGCTCGCCGCCTGGCTGACGGCGTGCACCGGGCCGCTTCGGCTCCCCGACGCCCTCGTCGACGCGATCCTGGGCCTGATGCGGGACGATCCCGCGGAGCGCTGGGACCCGGCCGCGGCGCGTGCGGCGCTGCGGCAGGCGGCCCCGGCGGATCGGCCCGGGCGAACCGCCCCGGCGGCCGGTGCGTCACCGGGTCGTACGGTGGCGGGGACGGCGGAGGACCGTGCGCCCCGGCTGCTGGACGACGCGGTCGCGGGGCTCGTGGATCACCTCGTCGACTCGATGACCCCGGCGGACGACCGACGGCTGTGGCCCGTGTCGACCCAGGCCGGGGAGAGCGACCCCTGCACCGTGCAGCAGGGCGCGGCCGGTGTCCTGGCCGTACTGACCCGGTACTTCACCCTCACCGGCGACCCGCGCCTGCCCGGACTGCTCTCGACCGCGGGCCACTGGATCGCGGACCGCACCGACCTCCGCTCCCCGCGCCCCGGCCTGCACTTCGGCGGCCGCGGGACCGCGTGGGCCCTGTACGACGCCGGCCGCGCCCTCGACGACCGGCGGCTCACGGACCACGCGGTGGCCCTGGCCCTGGCGCCGCAGCAGGTGACGCCGCACCACGACGTCACGCACGGCACCGCGGGTGGCGGCCTCGCCGCCCTGCACCTGTGGCGGCACACCGGGGACGCGCGCTTCGCCGACGTCGTCGTCGACGCGGCCGACCGGCTGACCGCCTCCGCACAGCGCGCGTCCGGCGGAGTGGGCTGGGCGGTCCCCGCCGACGCCGACTCCCCGGAGGGCGGCAAACGCTATCTCGGCTTCGCGCACGGGACGTCCGGCATCGGCTGCTTCCTCCTGGCCGCCGCGGACCTCTCGCATCGCGCCGACCACCGGGAGCTGGCGCTGGAGGTCGGCGAGGACCTGCTCGCCGCCTGCGTACGGACCGGCGAGACGGCCCAGTGGCCCGCACAGGCCGGTGACGTGCCCACGGCCCCCTACTGGTGCCACGGCTCGGCGGGGATCGGCACCTTCCTGCTCCGGCTGTGGCAGGACACCGGGGACGACAGGTTCGGCGACCTCGCCCACCGCAGCACACACGCCGTCACGGAACGCGCGTCGCGCGCCGCGCTCACCCAGTGCCACGGGCTCGCGGGGAACGGCGACTTCCTGCTCGACATGGCGGACGCCACGGGAGACCGCGTCCACCACGACATGGCCGAGGACCTCGCCGGCCTCCTCCTGGCCGAGCGGACCCACCGCCGGGGCCAGGTGGTCTTCCCCAACGAGTACGGGGACGTCTCCACGAGCTGGAGCGACGGGTCCGCAGGGATCCTCGCCTTCCTCCTGCGGCTCCGCCACGGCGGCCCGCGGCACTGGCTGGTCGAACAGGCGGGTTAGGCGGACGGCGCACACGACGTCGTCCCTGCCCTGCCCCCGTGTGGATCCGCCCCACAGACTCCCGGCGCTGGACGGTCCGGATGCCGGGTCGAGCGGCACAACAACGCTGCCGCCACCACAGAAGAAGGAGAGAACGATGGAGAACCAGGACCTCGAGCTGCTGGCCCGCCTGCACGCCCTCCCGGAGACCGACCCCGTCGGCGTCGACGGCGCCCCGTTCGCCGGTACCTGTGAGTGCATCGGCCTGCTGACCCTCCTCAACACGGTCTGCATCGGCATCAGCTGCGCGTAGCACCGTCGGCACCATCCGGCCGGCGGCTGTCCCGGGCAGCCGCCGGCCGGAGTCGTCCACCCGAGCAGGGGCCGCGGCCGGAGCTGGAGCAGCGGCGTACAGACGAGGACCAGACCACATGCGACGACACACCGGCCCCGACGCACTCGCCCCGGCGGGCGTCGGAACGGCCGCGCCCACGAGCCCGTCCCCCGCGCACCACCCTCCCGAGCCCGAGTACGCCGTGAGTACGCGCGGTCTGGTCAAGAGCTACCCGGGGCCGGACGGGCAGACCACCCACGCGGTACGCGGCCTGGACCTCGACGTGACGCGGGGCGAGACGTTCGCCTTCCTCGGCCCCAACGGCGCCGGGAAGTCCACGACCATCTCCCTGCTGTGCGCCCTCGCCCGCCCCACCTCGGGCCGGGCCACGGTGGCGGGTGCCGACGTCCTCACGCAGCCCCACGAGGTGCGGCGACGGGTCGGGATGCTGTTCCAGCACAGCGCCGTTGACCCGGATCTGACGGCCGAGCAGAACCTCCACATCCATGCCCGCCTCTACGGTCTGCCCCGCCGGGAGGCCCGGCTGAGAACCGCCGAGGTGCTCGACACGGCCGGCCTGGCCGACCGCCGCCGCTCCCTCGTGCGCACCCTGTCCGGCGGCATGCGGCGGCGACTGGAGATCGCCCGCCAACTGCTGCACGCCCCCGAGGTGCTGTTCCTCGACGAGCCGACGACCGGACTCGACCCGCATGCCCGCGCCCAGGTCTGGGACCACCTGCGCGTCCTGCGCGCGCAGCACGGCAGCACGCTGTTCGTCACCACCCACTACCTGGAGGAGGCGGAGCACTGCGACCGGATCGCCATCATCGACCGGGGCCGACTGGTGGCGCAGGGCGCTCCCCTCGCGCTGAAGGCCGCGATCGGGGACGACCGGGTCGTGCTGCGCACCGGTGACGACGCGGCGGCGCTGCGGATCGTGCGCCGGCTCGCACCCTCCGGCCACGCCGTCGACGTCGACGCGGACGGCATCCGCCTGCGGGTCCCGGGCGGCAGCGCCTGGATCCCACGGTTCTGCGCGGCCCTGGAGGCGGCCGGGATCGCGGTGCGCGCCGCGTCCGCGACGCCGCCCACGCTCGACGACGTCTTCTTCCACCACACGGGCCGCAGCATGGACCCGGCCGCGCCGGGCGCGGGCGGTGGCCGATGAGCACCCTCACGTGGAGGTCCGGGGCCGGGACCGGAGGCGGGCGGGCCTCCCGTCTACGGCTCGAACTGCGCGCGGTGCACGCGCTGGTCCACCGGGATCTGCTGCGCCTGGCCTGCCAGCGCAGCCACACCGCGCTGATGATCCTGCACCCGGTGCTCTACCTGTTCATCCTCGGCGGCGGCCTGGCCACGCTCATCCCCCAGTCGTCCCTGGGCGTGGGCTACCAGACCTATCTCTTCCCGGGCATGCTGATGATGACGGTGCAGACCCCCGCCATCATGGTCGGCATCCGTCTGATCACGGACCGGCAGAGCGGCTATCTGCGCGAGCTCCTGATGGCCCCGGTCCGCCGCTCCACCCTGCTCCTGGGGTGCTGCGCCGGGGGCTCCCTGACCGCCGCGGTCCAGGGCGCCGTGCTGCTCGGCCTGGCCGGTGTGGTGGGTCTGCCGTACGACCCGGTGCTGCTGGTGCTGCTCCTCGCCGGCATGCTCCTCGCCTCGTTCACCATCACCGCCCTGGCCCTGGCGCTGGCCGTGACCCTGCGCAGGGCCGAGACGTTCCACACGCTGCTGGGCGTGGTGATGATGCCGCTGCTGTTCCTCTCGGGCGGCTTCTTCCCCCTCGCGTCCCTGCCCGGCTGGGCCCGGGCCCTGTCGGACGTCAACCCTCTCGCGTACGCGGTCGATCTCCTCCGCCGCACGATCGCGCTCCGGGTACCGGACCAGACGGCGACGGCCGGCATCGAGTGGGCCGGGCACCAACCGCCCCTGTACCTCGAAGCGGGGGTGCTCCTCGTCACCGGCGCGCTCGCGCTGTCATGGGCCGCGCACCGCTTCAACCGCCCCGAGTGACGACCCCGGTTCATGAACGACCCCGCCGCCGGGCACGGCCCGGAGTTCTCTCGCACCACCGCGAACCGACAAGTGCCACGGGTCCCCTCTCTCCGTCGGCTCGATTGTCAGTGGTGGGTGAGAGAGTGGAGTCATCGGTCGGAAAGAGGGGGAAGTTGTCTTGTCCGGAGCTCAGAACTACATCAATCACGTCGCCCTGGTCCTGGACGCGAGTTCGTCCATGTCGCATTTGAGCCGCAAGGTCGTCGAGGTGGCCGACCAGCAGATCGCCTATCTCGCCCGAAGGTCGCGGGAGCTGGACCAGGAAACCCGTGTCACGGTGTACGTGTTCGCCGACAAGGTGGAATGCGTCATCTACGACAAGGACGTTCTGCGGATGCCGTCGCTGAAGCAGCTGTACCGGGTCGGCGGAATGACCGCGCTCCTCGCGGCCACGCTCAAGTCCCAGCGGGAGCTGGCGCAGACCGCCCAGCTGTACGGCGACCACAGCTTCCTGACCTTCGTCCTGACCGACGGTCAGGAGAACGCGAGTCACCGCTGCGCGGACGCCTCCGGACTCGGCGCGCGTGAACTGGTCGGGGCCGTGGCCGGGATGATCGCGGCCCAGGAGGACAACTGGACCCTGGCCGTTCTCGTACCGGACCAGATGGGCAAGCGGGAGGCCATGAACTGTGGCTTCCCGAAGGAGAACATCGCCGTCTGGGACGCCACGAGCACCCGGGGCCTGGAGGAGGCCGGCGAGGTCATCCGCGAGGCCACCGAGAAGTTCATGGTGGGTCGCACCCAGGGCATTCGCGGATCGCGGGCGGTGTTCTCCACGGGAGCGGAGACCGTCAACAGCAAAACGATCGAGGCGGCCGGTCTCACCCCGGTGGACGCGGCCGAATACCAGCTCATTCCGGTGGGACGTGACGCGGGTATCCGGGAATGGGTCGTCGATTCCGGAAACTCCTACCGCACGGGCTGTGCGTTCTATCAGCTGAGCAAGCCCGAGAAGATTCAGGCGCGGAAGAAGATAGCGGTACTGGAGAAGAAGACGGACCGGGTGTACACGGGACCCCAGGCGCGGGCGCTGCTCGGCCTTCCGGACGTGGAGACGCGCGTCAAGCCGGACCACAACGACGAATTCACCATCTTCGTGCAGAGCACCAGCGTGAACAGGAAGCTCGTTTCCGGGACACGCCTTCTCCTGATGAACTGACGGGTCGCTCGCTCGGGTGCGCGGAATCCGGGTGTTCGGCGCGCCCGGCCGGCGTCGGGGCGGGGCCGCGGACCCCGTGACAGCTCCGTCGCCGTCCGTCACCCCGCGGGAGCAGGCGCGCACCGGGCACCGGTTCCGTACCCTGGCGGCATGCGCATGCGCCCCACCTTGAGCTGGACCCCCGACGAGGACCTGCCCCCGGGTACGACGGACCTGGGGCCGGTCGCGGACGCGCTGAGCGGCGGCGGTGTGCTGGTGCTCAGCGGTGCGGGCATCTCCACGGAGTCGGGCATCCCCGACTACCGGGGCGAGGGCGGAAGCCTCAGCCGGCACACGCCGATGACGTACCAGGACTTCACCGGCAGCGCCGGGGCCCGGCGCCGCTACTGGGCGCGCAGTCACCTCGGCTGGCGCACCTTCGGCCGCGCCCGGCCCAACGCCGGGCACCGGGCCGTGGCCGCGTTCGCTCGCCACGGCCTGCTCTCCGGCGTGATCACCCAGAACGTCGACGGCCTCCACCAGGCCGCCGGCAGCGAGGGGGTCGTCGAGCTCCACGGCAGCCTGGCCCGCGTGGTCTGCCTCTCCTGCGGTGCGTACAGTCCGCGCCACGAGCTCGCCCGGCGGCTCGAGGAGGCCAACGCGGGCTTCGAGCCGGTGGCGGCCGGGATCAACCCGGACGGGGACGCCGACCTCACCGACGCACAGGTGGGCGACTTCCGTGTGGTGCCGTGCGCGCGGTGCGGCGGCGTCCTGAAGCCCGACG
Organism: Streptomyces sp. NPDC059695; assembly: GCF_042733785.1. NCBI lineage: Bacteria > Bacillati > Actinomycetota > Actinomycetes > Kitasatosporales > Streptomycetaceae > Streptomyces > Streptomyces sp. NPDC059695. Next base: position 215,477 of record NZ_JBHWFF010000001.1, read on the forward strand.
TGGTCTTCTTCGGGGAGGCCGTCCCGCCCCGGCGGGTCGAGCACTGCCGCGCGCTGGTGCGGGAGGCGACCTCGCTGCTGGTCCTGGGCTCCTCGCTCACGGTGATGTCGGGCCTCCGGTTCGTCCGCCAGGCGGCGCGCGCCGGGACGCCGGTACTGATCGTCAACCGGGACCCGACCCGCGGCGACCGGGAGGCCCTCACCCGTGTCGGACTCCCCCTCGGCCCGGCGCTCACCACGCTGGCCGGGCGCCTGGGCCTCCCCGCGGACGGCGGGGCACCGCACGACTGAAGCGGGCCCCGGCCTCGCGTGGAGGCCGGGGCCCGCTCCTTCCGCCCGGGCGGCGGGCCGGGGCGGCGCGTCAGCCCGCAGCCGCGATCCAGGCGTCGAGCTGCTCCTTCGTCGTCGCCGGGTCGGCCACGAGCTCGGCGAGGGTGTCGTCGACCCGGTGGCGGGTGGACACGGCCGGGCAGCGCAGGCACGCGGCGACGCCGGTCTGGGTCCACCACTGGCACCGGGGCCGCAGGTGACACCGCGGGACGGAGCCGTCCTCGCGCGCGACCGGTCGCACCAGGACGCGCTCGACGAGGGTGCAGTCGGAGCCCCTGCGGTTGACGCAGTCGCTCGCGCAGTGCGAGGCGAAGCGCAGGACCCTGCGCGGCTCGATGTCCTCGGGGACGTCCCCGAGGACCTCGGACGCGGGCACCGGATCGGCGAGGTAGACCACGCCCCCGTCCGGCCCGGACCGTACGCCCAGGACGACGGACTCCGGCGCGTGCGCGTCGCCGCTGGGGCACCAGGTCCGCGCCTGCTCGTCTCCGCCCACGGTGGTCACCCCCGCCTCAGCAGGCGGCGCGGGACGTGAGCCGCGTGGCCTGGCCGCCGGTGTTCCCGCCGATCTCGGCGGCGCCGTCCTGCCGCTCCCGTTCGGCGGCGACGCCGATGTTCTCCTTGAGCTGGGCCACGGTCGTGATGCGGTCGGACCCGGCCGGCCTCGCCTCGCTCTCGGCGCCGGCGACCACGGCCACCAGGCCCGCGGCCAGCAGGGCGGCGGCACCGGCCGCGGTCGCCCTGCGCGTCGGACTCTCCATGACGAACTCCTGTCTCGCGGTGATCGGGAGTCAGGAGCGTAGGCACGCCGGACCGGCGGGGTCGGCACTCGGCGGCGGCAGTCGTCCGGCAGTTCCGCGCCCGGGTCCGCGCCGCGGGTGATCACGGAACTCCTCGCAGGCCCTACCGTGGACCCATGCCCAAGAAGACGACACGTGTCGAACTGCGCCCGCTCACCCTCTCCGACCAGGACGAGTTCTGCTCACTCGTGCGGGCGAGCTCCGCGTTGTACGGTCCCTGGATGCAACTGCCGACCACGGCCGAGGAGTTCCAGACCTGGATGCACCGTTTCGACGACGGAAGCAACCTGGGGTTCCTGATCCGTGTCCGGGAGACAGGGGCGTTCGCCGGCACGGTCAACATCAACTCGATCATCCGGGGCCGCTACCAGGGCGCGTCCCTCGGATACGCGGCCTTCGCGCCGTCTGCGGGCCAGGGGTACATGACCGAGGGGATCTCCCTGATCCTGGAGCACGCCTTCGAGGAGCTGCGGCTGCACCGGCTGGAGGCCTCCATCCAGCCGGACAACAAGGCCTCCCTCGCGCTGGTCCAGCGGCTGGGCTTCCGCTACGAGGGCGTCTCGCCCGCCTACCTGTACATCGGCGGCGCCTGGCGGGACCACGAGCGCTGGGCCCTCAACGCCCCCACCCCGTGGACGCCCGACCCGTCCCTCCCCGCCGTCTGACCCGTCCCCGTCTGACCGCCCCTCCCGCGCTCCCGGCCCTCAGGGGCTCAGGAACTCTCCGGCCCCGCGGAGGCACCAGTCGGACGCCCCGCCGGGCCGTCGCCCGGGCCAGGTGCAGGCCGCCCTCGGCGGTGACCGCCCCGTCCGCGTCGCCGCTGCTCGCGTTGATCACCGCGTCGGGGTCCGTCTCGTCCAGGACCTAGCCCCGGGCCGCCGGTCCTGCGGTGCGGTCGGTGAGGAAGGCGGTCAGGTCGCGCAGGACGCGGTCCGGGGCCTCCCAGTACGCGACGTGGCCCACGCCCTCGTACACGACGAGCCGGGAGTCGGGGATCGCGTCGAGGATCGTCTGCTGGTCCTCGCGGGTCAGGACGGGGTCCTGGTCGCCCCAGACGACCAGGGTCGGGACGAGGATGCCCGTCAGGGTGGCCCCGAGGTCGGTCTCCAGCAGGCCGCGCAGGGTCTCGCGCCAGACGTGGGCCGGGGCCTTGAGGCTCTCGTCGACGACGGTCTGCAGGAAGCCCCGCCCCATGGGGGTCGCGGTCATGCCGTCGACGAGCGCGGCCGCCGTCGCAGGGTCCACGGGGTCCCGCAGCTCCTTCACGGTCTCCCAGAGTTCCGCGGACCTCGGCTTGTCGGCGAGGGTGGCCGGGACGCCGAGCAGGACGAGGCCCGCCACACGGTCCGGCCGGCGGCCGGCGACGAGCCGGGCCTGCACGCCGCCGCTCGATCCACCGACCAGGACCGCCCGCTCGATGCCCACGCCGTCCATGAACGCGATCAGGTCCTCGGCGAAGTCCTCCGGCAGATAGCCGTCGGCCGGCTTGTCGGCGTCGCCGTGGCCCCGCTGGGTGGGGGCGTACGCGTGGAGGCCGGGGGGCAGGAGGCGCAGCAGCGGCTCGAACGTCCACCAGGAGTCCAGATAGCCGTGCACCAGGAGGAGCGGGACGCCTCCCGGCCGGCCCGTCTCCGCGTACGGGAGCGTGGGGCGCCCGTCCCCCAGGACGGCGCTGTGCACGGCGACGGCGGCCATCGCGGCCCTCCTCACCTCTCGTTCCTCCAGGATAGGAACGGGACCGCCGGGGGGACCACTCGACGGGTCCCCGGGGAGGGGGCGGGGTCGGCGGCCGAGGGGGTCCTCGCCGGTCCGGACCGGCCACGGGGCGGTCGCGGCGCCCAGCCCCCCGTCCGGACGCGGGAGGCGTGTCCGGACGGTCACGGGCCGGGCCGGCCGGTGGGGGCCGCCGTACCGGTCCTCCGTCAGGCGTCGTTCCCCGGCTGCGGACGCTCCGCGCTCCGGGCCGCGGTTCTGGCCCGGACATGGCGGCGCAGGCCGTCGAGGGACACGTCCTCCAGGCTCCGCGCGAAGACCCGTTCCGGCCCCGGAGGGACCGGCAGGAGCGAGGGGACGACCAGCACGGCGCAGCCGGCCGCGTCGGCCGAGGCGGCCCCGTCCGGCGAGTCCTCGACGGCCACGCACGCCGCCGCCGGGACGCCGAGCCGCTCGGCCGCCGTGCGGTACGGATCGGGGTGCGGCTTGGTCCGTGCGGTGTCGTCGGCGGAGAGCGTGAAGGCGAAGGGGACGTGCGCGAGAGCGCCGCCGACCACGGAGTCCACCACCGAGCGCGGCGAGGCGCTGACCAGGGCGAACGGCAGTCCCGCCCGCCCCAGTTCGGCGAGGAGCCGGTCCGCGCCCGGGCGCATCGGGGCGCCCTCGTCGACCCGCCGCTGGAAGGCGGCGGTGAGCGTCGTCACGATGCCTTCCGTGTCGGGCGCGCCGGTGGCCCGTACCAGGTGGGCGGCGGTGTCCTCGACGGCGCGTCCGACGACCTCGGGCGCGTCGGCGTCCGTGAGCCGGTGCCCGAGCCGGGCGGCGACCTCCTCCGTGGCCTGCCACCAGAGGACCTCGGTGTCGACGAGGGTGCCGTCCATGTCGAAGAGGACGGCGGCGAGTCCGCTCACCGCTCCGCCCGCGCGACGACGAGGACCGGGTGCGGGGCGAGGCCGACGGTGGCGCGGGTCCCCGGGGTCAGTTCGCCCGCGTCGCGCGAGGCGAGGTCCGCCTTGACGGTCGTACCGCGGTGGTCGAGGTGGACCCGGGTGACGGAGCCGAAGAAGGAGGTGGCGACGACGACGGCCTCGCCGTCGGCGTCGGCGGTCACGGTGACGTTCTCGGGGCGGACGAGCACCTCGACGTCGGGGGTTCCGGAGACGTCCCCGTCGACGGGGAGGCGGCTGCCCGCCGCTTCGACGAGTCCGGAGTCGGTGAGGCGGCCGGGAAGCCTGTTCATGGTGCCGACGAACTCGGCGACGAAGGCGGTCGCGGGGCGGCGGTACAGCTCGGCCGGCGCCGCGCACTGCTCCAGCTTCCCGGCGTTGAGGACGGCGACGCGGTCCGCCATGGAGAGCGCCTCCTCCTGGTCGTGGGTGACGAACACGGTGGTGATGCCGAGGGAGAGCTGCAGGCGGCGGATCTCCTCGCGCAGGCTGAGCCGGACCTTGGCGTCGAGTGCGGAGAGGGGTTCGTCGAGGAGCAGGACGCGGGGGCGCAGGGCGAGGGCCCGCGCGAGGGCCACGCGCTGCTGCTGGCCGCCGGACATCTGGTGCGGGTAGCGGTCGCCGTGCTCGGGCAGGCCGACGAGGTCGAGGAGTTCGGCGGCGCGGGCGTGGCGCTCGGCGGCCCCGGCCTTGCGGACGCGGAGGCCGAAGGCGACGTTGTCGCGGGCGGTGAGGTTGGGGAAGAGGCTGTACGACTGGAAGACCATGCCGGCGTCGCGGCGGTTGGCCGGGACGTGGGTGATGTCCTTCCCGTCCACGAGGACCTCGCCCGCGTCGGGGCGTTCGAAGCCCGCGAGGACCCGCAGCGCGGTGGTCTTGCCGCAGCCCGACGGGCCGAGGAGCGCGAGGAGTTCTCCGGGCTCGACGGTGAGGTCGAGGCCGTCGAGGGCGACGGTGGAGCCGAACGCGCGGCGCAGGCCGCGGAATTCGACGCGGGCCCCGGTGGCGGCGGTGGACTCCGTCCGTTCCGCTGTGGCAGAGGTCATGGGTCAGGACTCCTTGCGGGAGGTGCGGGGGGCTCCGGGGGTTCCGGTCTGCGCCGTTCCGGCCCGGGACAGGACGAGGAGGAGCGCCCAGGTGATGAGGAGGCTCAGGAGGGAGACGGCCACCGACATGCGGGCCTGGGCGCCGGAGATGGAGACGATCCAGACGGCGAAGGGCCGGAAGCCGAGGATCGAGGCGATGGTGAACTCGCCGAGGACGAGGGCCAGGGTGAGGAACGCGGCGCCGGCCAGCGAGGAGCGCAGGTTCGGCAGGATCACCCGGAGCATCACGTAGGGCCAGGACGCGCCGCAGTTGCGGGCGGCCTCGACGAGGGTCGGGACGTCGACGGCGCGCAGTCCCGCGTCGAGGGAGCGGTACACGAACGGCAGGGCCATGACGGTGTAGGCGAGGACCAGGACGAAGGGGAAGTCCTCGTTCTGGACGGCGAGGAACGTCTGGTAGAGCGGGGTCCGCGACAGGTGGTCGGGGCCCCAGCGCAGGACGGTGCTGATCCCGGTGACGAGTGCGATCGGCGGCACCACGAGGGGCAGCATGCACATGACCTCGACGACCGGCCGCAGGCGCGGTGCGCCGAGCCGGACCGCCACCAGGGCGGGCACCGCGAGCAGCAGGGCGAGGGCGATGGTGGCGGCGGCGAGGCCGAGGGAGAGCAGCAGGCTCTCGGTGAAGCCGTCGGCGGAGAGCAGGGCGGTGTACGCCTCGAAGGAGACGCCCTGGCCGGGGGTGTGGACGGTGAAGACGAAGGAGGCGATGAGCGGGACGAGGAAGTACGCGCCGCCGAGGCCGAGGACGAGGCCTCGCCAGACGCGGGGTCGTCGCCGGGTCCGTACGGGGGTGGTGGGCCTGGCCGCCGTCCGCGTCCCCGGCTCCGGGGTGACGTCCGGGGCGGTGGGGGTCATCGCAGCCATCGGGCGCTCCTGCGCTGGAGGGGGAGGTAGACCGCCATGACCAGGCCGGCGATCAGGATCATGTCGAGGCCGAGGGCGAGGGCGACGTTCTCCTGGCCGACCAGGACGTTGCCGGAGAGGGCGTCCGCGATCTTCAGCGTGACCAGGGGGACGGAGCCGCCGACGAGGGCGGCGGCGGTCGCGTGGGCGGCGAAGGCGCTGCCGAAGAGCAGGACGAACCCGCCGAGCAGCGAGGGCGCGAGGACCGGGATGCCGACGTGGCGCCAGTACTGCCGCCCGCCGGCGCCCGCGTTCTGCGCGGCCTCCCGCCACTGGGGGCGCAGGCCGTCGAGGGCGGGGAGGATCACCAGGACCATGAGGGGGATGAGGAAGTACAGGTAGACGACGGTGAGGCCGCCGAAGGAGTACAGGTTCCAGCCGAGGTCGGTCAGGTCGGCGAGCTGGGTGACGACGCCGGAGATCCCGACGGTCGCGATGAACGCGAAGGCGAGGGGGACACCGCCGAAGTTGGCGAGGACGCCGGAGGCGGTGAGGACGGCGGAGCGCAGGGCCCCGGACCGGGAGGTGACGACGGCCTGGGCGATGAGGAGGCCGAGGACCGAGCCGATCAGGGCGGTGAGCGCGGAGAGCTGGAGGCTGCCGACGAGGGAGCCGAGGTAGGGGCCCTGGAGGGAGCGGCTGAGGTGCTCGCCGGTCAGGGCGGTGGTGCCGGTGGCCGGGTCGGTGCGGGTGACGGCGCCGTACAGGAGGGCGCCGAGGGGCAGTCCGAAGGCCAGGGCGGTGAAGGCGATCAGGGGGAGGGCGGCGAGCCAGGTGCGGGGGCCGCGCCGCCGGCGGCCGGGGCCGCCGGCGGTTCCCTGGAGGGGGGTGGCTGAGGACATCAGGAGAGGGCCTTGTCCCACTTCTCGGCGAGGGTGGCCTTGGCCTTGTCGAGCTCCGCGGAGGCCGGGAAGGAGGGGGTGCCGTCGACCTTGGGGAGCTTGGCGACGAAGGTCTTGTCGGCGGTGCCGTCGGCGGTCATGGCCGGCAGCAGGACGGGGCGGGCGTAGCCCTTGAGCCAGAGGTTCTGGCCCTCGGTGCTGTAGAGGAACTCCATCCAGAGGCGGGCGGCGGCGGGGTGCGGGGCGTCCTTGCTGACGGCCTGGGAGTAGAACTGGGCGTACACGCCGTCGGTCGGGACGGCGACCTGCCAGTCGACGCCCTTGCCCTTGAACTGGTCGGCGTAGCCGGCGTTGAGGTAGTCCCAGTCGATGCTGATGGGCGTCTCGCCCTTCTCGACGGTGGCCGGGGTGGACTCGACGGGGATGAAGTTGCCGCTCTTCTTCAGCGTGCCGAAGAAGTCGATGCCGGGCTGGATGTCGGCGAAGGAGCCCTTGTTGGCGAGGGCGGCCGCGTAGACGCCGCCGAAGGCGGAGCCGGACTTGGTGGGGTTGCCGTTGAGGGCGACCTTGCCCTTGTACTCGGGCTTGAGGAGGTCGGCGAAGGTCTTGGGGCAGTTCGGGATGCGCTTGGCGTCGCAGCCGATGGAGACGTAGCCGCCGTAGTCGTTGTACCAGCGGCCGGTCGCGTCCTTCTGGGCCTCGGGGATCTTGTCCCAGGCCTCGACCTTGTACGGGGCGAACAGGCCTTCCTCGGCGCCGCTGCGGGCGAAGGCGATGCCGAGGTCGAGGACGTCGGGGGCGCGCTTCTGGCCCTTGCGGGACTTGACGGCGGCGATCTCGTCGGCGCTGGAGGCGTCCGGGTTCTCGCTCTCGACCTTGATGCCGTACTTCGTCTCGAACGCCTTGATCAGTTCGCCGTAGTTGGCCCAGTCCGGCGGCAGTGCGATGACGTGGAGCGCGCCCTCCTTCTTCGCCGCCCCGACGAGGGCGTCCATGCCGCCGAAGTCCTTGGCCGATGCCGCGGTGGCCGACTTCGCGCCCTCGCCCTTGGCGCCGTCGGCGCCCTCGGGGGCGGCGCCACAGGCGGTGACGGTGGTGAGGACGACGGCGCCGAGCAGGACTGCGGCGCCGCGGACGGGGGTTCTGCGCACGGGTTCTCCCAGAAGCGAGTGACGGAACTTGTCTGAACAAGCCGCCCTTAGTTCGCCCGCGCTTCCTGTCCGGAAAGTGAACGGGACATGGCGCGTTCCAGGCGCCTCCCGGAAGAGCGGGTTGTGGTGAACCACAGGTGAACCGCGCGGCCTTGAGGTGAATCGACAGGGCCGTACGGCGCGGGATCGCCGGGTTAGGCTGAGCACAGGGACAGCACACCCCGTGACCGGGTGCGCACAGTCACGGACGAGATGGGGGCATGGTGACGGCGCTGTACATGGAGATCGCGGAGGGGCTCCGCCGCTCGATCCTCAGTGGCGAGTACGCCGTCGGCGCCCGGCTGCCGTCCGAGAGCGACCTCGCCGACCGCTGGTCCGCGTCGCGCGGCACGGTGCGCCAGGCCGTCGCCCTGCTCACCTCGGAGGGCATCATCGGCTCGCGGCAGGGGGCCCGGCGCATCGTGCTCCGCAGGGAGCGCCGCCACAGCTTCGCCGAGCTGCACAGCTTCGCCCAGTGGGCGCGGACCATGGGGTACCGGTCGTCCAGCCGCTTCCTCCACCGCGAGCGCCGCTCGGCCACGCCCGAGGAGGCGCGCCGCCTGGCACTGCCGGAGGGGGCCGGGGTCCTCGACGTCCTGCGCCTGCGCTGCCTGGACGACGAACCGGTCATGGTGGAGCGCACGGCGTACGCGGAGTGGGTCGCGCCCACCGTGGAGTCCCTGCCGGCCGACTGCTCCTCGATCATGGACAGCATGGCCGAGGGCGCGGGGATCGTCGCGCACTACGGCGAGCACCTCATCGACGCCGTCCCCGCGGGGAGCGACGACGCCCGTCTGCTGCGGGTGCGCCGGGGGAGCCCGCTCCTGCGCCAGCGCCATCTGACGAGCAATCAGGACGGCCGCCCCATCGAGTGGACCGAGGACCGCTACCGCGCGGGGAGCGTCACGTTCAACGTGAGCAACTCGGTGGGCACGGCCCCCCTCGTGAGGGACCCGGGCTCGCTGCTGATGTGACGACCTGCCCGGGACGCGGGAGTGACCTGCGTCACTTATTAAGGGTTGTTTAAGAATCAACGTCGCGAACGTTCCCTTTTGGCACACGTTGGGCGCAGTTGACGCTTGCATTGAATGCCAGTCAAATTCTCCTCGGCTTCGCCGCAACGTCCACGGCTTCACCACATCTGGAGCAGATGATGCCCAACAGGGCTGCCCTGACCACAGCAGTCACGTCCGGCGCCCCCGAACAGCCCCCTCACCCCGCGCCGGACGACCACATCTTCGGCATGGTCGCCCGGCCCGACGACGGCGGGCGGGGGGCTCGCGTCCAGGACGTCGAGATGTTCGACGTCACGCCGGCCCCGCCGCCGGCCGCCGGGGAGTCCCGGTCCCGCGGACGCCACGGAGGCGGGAGGAAGCCCCGGCACGTACGGAAGGCGGCACGGAAGGCGGCACGGGCCCGGCGGGCCGCCGAGGCGCCCGTGCGCGACCGGAGCGGCATGTCCCTGCCGCTGCTGATCACCGGCGCCCTCGCCGCCGGCATCGGCCTGACCGTCGGCCTGACCTCCGAGTCGGACCACGCCGTCCCGGACGGCCTCTCCCTCACGATGCCCGACCTGCCGGCGCCGGACCCGACCCCCGACGCCGCACCGCCGAGCGCCGGCCCGAGCACCGCCCCGGCGAGGGGGACGTCGCCCACTCCCCGCACGGCCTCCCCTTCCGCCGTCGCCCCGTCCGCCACCACCCGCACCCCGCCCCCGACGTCCGCGCCCCCGCCTCCCCCCCCCCCACCCCCCGCCCCCCCCCCCCCGCGGCCCGGCGCCCCCCCCCCCGGGGGCCCCCCCGCCCCCCCCCCCCCGCGGGCGGGAAACGGCCAGCAGTCGCGAGGCGGAAACCGACCCCAC
>NZ_JBHWFF010000001.1:225179-264074 GCF_042733785.1 Streptomyces sp. NPDC059695
CGCCCCCCCCCCCCCCCCCGCCCGCCCCCGCCCCCCCCCCCGCGCCCCCCCCCCCGCCGCCCCCCCCCGGCTCGCCCCGGCCCGGGCGGACGGACTCGTCCCTGCTGTCGCTCGGCAGTACCGGACCCGACGTCGTGGACCTCCAGCTCCGGCTCCAGCAGCTGTACCTGTACCTCGGATCGGCCGACGGCCTGTTCAGCGGTTCCGTGGAGGTGGCCCTCACCCGGTTCCAGAAGGCCCGTGACATCCCGGAGCAGCCGGGCGTCTTCGGCCCCCTGACCCGCGCGGCCCTGTACGCCGAGACCCACCGGCCCGACCGGGGCGGCCGCCACGACCGGGGCTCCCGGCCGGACCCGGACGACTGGGACGACTGGTAAACCCCGCAGCCAACCAGAGCCCTCATACGTGTACTTGACGACATGTCACCATGACTCCGCGCGTAGACTCACGCCATGGCATGCCGCATCACTGAACTGATCCTCGACTGCGCCGACCCCGAACGGCTCGCCGCGTTCTGGAGCGAGGTCCTCGGATACGTCGAGATCGGCCGGGAGGACGACGGCGGCATCCAGATCGGGCCGCCCGGCGCCGACTTCGGCGGACCGCAGCCCACCCTCCTCCTCAGCCCCAGCGGCGACCCCCGGCGCGGGAAGCTGCCCCTGCACATCGACGTCAACCCCACCGACCGCGACCAGGAGGCCGAACTGGCGCGCCTGCTCGCCCTCGGCGCCGAACCGGCCGACATCGGCCAGGGCGACTCCGTGAGCTGGCACGTCCTGACCGATCCCGAGGGCAACGAGTTCTACCTGCTGCGGACCCGCATCCAGCCCCTCTGACCGTCCCCGCACCACCGTCCCCGCTTCCCAGGGGCGGGAGGGCCCACGACGGCCGTCCCGACTCCACCCGGCCGGCAGACACGCGGCCTGGGCCGAAGCGCAGCCCGGAAAGTATGATCAAGCGATGTCTGACATGACTGAGACCTCACCCGGCTGGCTGTCCTCGGACGAACTGGGCACGGCCAGGTCCCGGATGCCGATCCTGTACGTCGAGGCCGTCCCCGTGCGCGTGGACGACAGCGGCGAAGTCACCAGCATCGGACTGCTCCTGCGGATCGGCGCGGAGGGAACGATCAGCCGCACCCTGGTGTCCGGCCGCGTCATGCACCACGAGCGGGTCCGTGACGCGCTGCTGCGCCACCTGGAGAAGGACCTCGGACCGGTCGCCCTCCCCCGCGTCCCCGCCTCCCTCCAGCCCTTCACCGTCGCCGAGTACTTCCCCACGGCCGGCATCACCCCCTTCCACGACCCGCGCCAGCACGCCGTGTCCCTCGCCTACGTCGTCCCGGTCACCGGCGACTGCCGTCCGCGGCAGGACGCCCTCGACCTGGTCTGGTTCAGCCCGCAGGAGGCCGCCTCCCCCGCCGTGCAGAACGAGATGCCCGGCGGCCAGGGACATCTCCTCAAGCAGGCCCTCGCCCACGTCGGGCACGCCTACTGACCGCCCGCTCCCCCGCACGGCGCCCCGGCGGCGCGCTTGACCTTGACACCGTGACAAGGTCTTCACTGTCGCCGAGGAGGTGGTCCCCATGACCATGGCGAACGAGGAGACGAACGTGGTGCGAGCCCTGCGGGGGCTGACGAGCGACAGCTCGTCGGTGCGCCTGCGGGCCGCGCTGGCGGTCGGCACGGCCCCCGACCCCCGGTGCGTCGACGAGCTCGTCGGGCGCTGCGCGGTCGAGCCCGACTTCCAGGTCCGCGAGATGCTCACCTGGGCGCTCACGCGTCACGCGTCGGCACTGACGCTCCCCCCGCTCCTCGGCGAGCTCCGCTCGGCGCACGCCCAGGCACGGAGCCAGGCCCTGCACACCCTGTCCAAGATCGGGGACCCGCTGGCCTGGCCCGCGATCACGGCGGAGCTCATCACCGACGCCGACGACGACGTGGCACGGAGCGCCTGGCGCGCGGCGGTGGTCCTCGTACCCGAGGGCGAGGAGTCCGCCCTGGCCGGAGTCCTGGCCACCCAGCTCGGCCGGGGCGGGCGCGAGACCCGGCTGAGCCTCAGCCGGGCGCTGATCGCGCTCGGCGACGCGATGACGGCGGCCGTGGGCGCCGCGACGACGGACCCCCGGCCCGGCGTGCGCCGGCACGCGATCGCCACGGAGAAGCTCTCCCGCGATCCGGACGCCGGATTCGACTTCGCCCTGGAGGAGGCGAAGCGGATCGTGGCCCTCGGTCCAGGGGGCCAGGAGGAATGACGACCCTCGTCGACCGACCCGGAGGAGCGACGACTCGCGTCGACCCACCCGGTGGAATGACGATCCGTGTTCATCGGCCCGGAGGTGTGACGATCCGTGTTGATCGGTGAGGTGGCGCGGCACTCGGGGGTCAGTGCCCGCATGCTCCGGCACTACGAGTCGCTGGGCCTGGTGCGGCCGACGGTGCGCACCGGGGCGGGCTACCGGGAGTACGCGGAGGAGGACATCCGGCGCATCTTCCACATCGAGAGCCTGCGGTCCCTCGGCCTCTCGCTGCGCGAGGTCGGGCGGGCGCTCGACGAGCCCGGCTTCGCCGCCTCGGAGCTCGTCGACGATCTCATCCGGCAGACCCGCGAGCGCATCGCCGCCGAGACCGAGCTGCTCACCCGGCTGCGCCGGATCGGTTCGGCCGAACCGGCCGGCTGGCGGGACGTCCTCCAGATCGTCGCCCTCCTCCAGGCGCTGGGGTCGCAGAGCCCCGAGACGCGCCAGCGCGCGGCCCTGTCCTCGGCCGACGAGGCTCCGGTGCCGGTGGAGGCACTCGTCGAGGCGGTGCTGAGCGAGACGGATCCGAGTGTCGCGGGAGCGCTCCGCTGGGCGCTGGCCCGGTCGGGCGCCGCCCCGCTCCCGCTGCTCGCGCACGGCCTGGGCTCACCGGTGGCCGAGGTGCGGAAGCGGGCGGTCCGGTCGGTCGCCGAGATCCCGGGCGACGAGGCGACCGCCCTGCTGCGCGAGGCCGTCGCGGCCCCGGACGTCGTGGTCCGCCGCTACGCCGCCCTGGAGCTCGGGGCGCGCGGCGTGGCCGACGGGGTCCCCACGCTCATCGACATGATCGTCGAGGAGGTGAACGACGTCGACGCGGCGGACGCGCTCAGCACGCTGGCGAGCCGCCCCGCGCTCGCGGACCGGATCACCGGCCTGCTGGTCGACCGGCTCGCCGGTGCCACGACACGAGCGGCGGCGCGCCGACGTCTGGCGCAGGCCCTCGCGGACATCCCGGGAGCCATGGCGTCCCGCGCGCTCACGGAGCTGTCCCACGACGGGGACCGCGCGGTCGCGCTGACCGCCGCGTACATCCTCGGGATACGCGAAGCGCGCTGACGGGCCCGGGGCGACCCGCTACGGGCGGGTGTAGCGGCGGATGCGGTAGCGCAGGCCGGTCGTGGAGTCCCGCCAGCCGGAGTCCTCGGCGATGTGCCAGTCGGCGCCGACGGCCGGGGCGTACGTGTCGCCCGCCACCTCGGTGTCGACCTCCGTCACCGAGAGGGTCGTGGCGCGGGGCAGCGCGGCGCGGTAGATCTCGCCGCCGCCCATCACCCAGGCGACCGCGCCGCCCTGCTCCGGCGACCCGGCGGCCAGGTCGAGCGCCGCGTCGATGGAGCCCGCGCGCTCCGCTCCCTCGGCCGCCCACCCGGCGTCCCGGGTGACCACGATGTTGCGCCGGCCCGTGAGGGGACGGAAGCGCGGGGGCAGCGAGTCCCAGGTCCTGCGGCCCATGATCACGGGGTGGCCGAGGGTGGTCGCCTTGAAGTGCGCCATGTCCTCGGGGAGGCGCCACGGGATGGTGTTGCCCGCGCCGATCACGCCGTCGGGGGTCTGCGCCCAGATGAGCCCGACGCTCGCACCGGTGCTCATACGGCGACCGGGGCCTTGATGGCCGGGTGGTGCTCGTATCCCACGACCTCGACGTCGGCGTAGGCGTAGTCGAACAGCGAGTCGGCCTTGTGCAGCTTCAGCTCGGGGAAGCGGTACGGGGTGCGGGAGAGCTGCTCGGTCACCTGCTCCACGTGGTTGTCGTAGATGTGGCAGTCGCCGCCGGTCCAGATGAAGTCACCGGGCTCCAGTCCGACCTGCTGCGCCACCATGTGGGTGAGCAGGGCGTAGCTGGCGATGTTGAACGGGACGCCGAGGAACAGGTCCGCGCTGCGCTGGTAGAGCTGGCAGGAGAGCCTGCCGTCGGCGACGTAGAACTGGAAGAAGGCGTGGCAGGGGGCGAGCGCCATCCGCTCCAGCTCGGCGACGTTCCAGGCGGACACGATCATGCGACGCGAGTCCGGGTCGCGGCGCAGCGTGTCGAGGACCTCGGTGATCTGGTCGATGTGCCGGCCGTCGGGCGTGGGCCAGGAGCGCCACTGCACGCCGTAGACCGGGCCGAGCTCGCCCTGCTCGTCGGCCCACTCGTCCCAGATGCTGACGCCGTTCTCCTGGAGCCAGCCCACGTTGGAGTCGCCGCGGAGGAACCACAGGAGCTCGTACACGATGGACTTGAGGTGCACCTTCTTGGTGGTGACCAGCGGGAACCCCTGTGAGAGGTCGTAGCGGAGCTGGTGCCCGAAGACACTCCGGGTGCCTGTGCCCGTCCGGTCGGCCTTCGCCGTCCCCTGGGTGAGCACCATCTTCAAAAGGTCTTCGTACTGGGTATCCGCCACGGTCGCCGAGTCTACCCTCGCGGCCGCCGACGGGTGCCCTGCCCGCTGGTCACAGGGGTGCGGGGCGTCTCGTCGGCGTCGCCCCGGCGCCGGGAGGGCCCGCAGGCCGGGCCGGGCCCGCAGCGCGCGACAGGCGTCGGCGCAGGCCGTTGAATGGAGGGATGAGCACCGTGCGATGGCTTGCCGCCGCAGGACTGGCGGCGCTGGTCGGAGCCGCGGCACCCGGACCCACGCCGCCTCCCGCCCAGCCGCCGCCCCAGCTCGACGACGCGGACGTGCAGCGCGCCGTCGACCGGCTCGACGGCGTGGTCGAGCAGGCGATGAAACGGACCGGGGTGCCGGGCGTCGCCGTGGCCGTGGTGCACGACGGCAAGGTGATCCACCTCAAGGGGTACGGCGTGCGGAAGGCGGGCGAGAGCGCCGCCGTCGACGCCGACACCGTCTTCCAGCTCGCCTCCGTGTCGAAGCCGATCGCCTCGACCGTCGTCGCCGGAGCCGTCGGCACGGAGGGCTGGACGCGTCCGGTGGCCCCGAACCTGCCGGACTTCGCCCTCAAGGATCCGTGGGTCACCTCCCACGTGACGGTCGCCGACCTGTTCTCGCACCGCAGTGGCCTGCCGGACCACGCGGGGGACCTGCTGGAGGACCTCGGATACGACCGCGCGTACATCCTGTCGCACCTGCGGTACGAGCCCCTCGCCCCCTTCCGCGCGAGCTACGCGTACACCAACTTCGGTCTGACGGCCGCCGCCCAGGCGGTCGCCGACGAGAAGGGGGTGCCCTGGGAGAAGCTCGCGGCGGACACGCTGTACCGGCCGGCCGGCATGAACTCGACCAGTTCGCGCTTCGAGGACTACGCGAAGGCCTCCGACCGGGCCTGGGGGCACGTCGAGGTCGACGGCTCCTGGAAGGCCGCGTTCGTCCGTGACCCCGACGCCCAGTCCCCCGCCGGCGGCGTCAGCTCCAGCGCCCGTGACATGGCGACGTGGCTGAAGCTGCAGCTCGGTGACGGCACCCTCGACGGCCGGCGGATCGTGGCCGCCGACGCCCTGGAGCGCACGCACTGGCCCGAGTCGGTCGCGAGTCCGCCCCACGCCCCGGCCGGGCGGACCGGTTTCTACGGCCTCGGCTGGAACGTGAGTTACGACGACGAGGGCCGGCTGAGGCTCTCGCACACGGGCGCGTTCGCGGAGGGCGCGCACACGAACGTGACGATGCTGCCCGGCGAACAGCTCGGCATCGTCGTGCTGACCAACACCGCTCCGGTCGGCGTGGCCGACGCCGTCGCACTGGACTTCTTCGACATCGCGCAGACCGGGAAGATCAGCCGCGACTGGATCCCCCTCGTGGACGCGCTGTACCAGCAGCAGGCGGACGAGGGCCGGTCGAAGACGGACTACGCCCACCCGCCGTCCGGCGCGACGCCCGCGCGGCCGGCCGACGCGTACGCGGGCACGTACGAGAGCGACTACTACGGGCGCGCGAAGGTCGTCGCCGGCGCGGACGGCGCCCTGACGCTCCAGCTGGGGCCGAAGCCGCAGTCGTACCGGCTCACGCACTACGACGGCGACACGTTCAGCTTCCCGACGGCCGGCGAGAACGCCGTGGGCCTGACCGGGGTCACGTTCACCCCGGACGGGAAGTCGTTCACGGTGGAGTACCTGAACACGGAGGGCCTGGGCACCTTCACCCGGTCGGGCGGCTCCTGACCTGCGACTCCGGTGTCCACGGCCACGTCGCCCCGCGGCCCGCCTCGATGAGCCCGACCATGCGGAACGCCGCGTCCGTGAGGCCGCCGAAGGTGTGGCGGTGGGGGCCCTGGGGGCTGTGGGCGGGGTGGTATCCCGCCAGGTTCCACGTGTAGACCGGGACGGCGGCGGGGACGGGGTCGGTCGCCCCGGCCCGCTCGTACGCGGCGGTCTGCTCGTCGGTCACGATGAGGACGCGGTCGTGGTCCCGGTAGTGCTTGCGCACCGCCTTCGCCGTGTACGTGCCTCCCATGCTGCGGAAGCGTTTCAGCACTTCGAGGACGGGCTCGTCCCGTGCGAACACCACCGCCGCGCTGCCCCAGCCGAACTCCACGAGATCCGCCTGCTCCGCCCGGACGGCCAGCGCGGTGCCGAACACGGCCGCCGCGTCCGCGCGCGTCAGCCGGGACCGCTCCGAGACCTTGTCCCAGAACATGGAGTCGGACCGGTCCACCAGGATCAGGGTCCGCCCGGGCAGGGCCGGCACGTTGGCGAGGGAGTGGTCCAGGGCCCGCTCCAGGGGGGCCGCCCAGCGCGGCGACGGCGCGTGCCGGTGGGCCGCCAGGTAGCGGAAGGGGAACTGCCGGGCCCCGGCGACCTCCTCGGCGTCCGAGAGGCGCCCGGCGACCCGCGCCGCGACCTCGTCGGAGACCCCCGCCTCGTCGAAGTTCCGCAGGTTCCGCAGGAGGGCCGTCGACCCCATCGCGGGGATCACCGCCTCCCAGACGGCGGCGTCCATCGGACCGTGGAGCCAGCCCGCCAGGGCCTCCCACGTCAGGCCCGCCGCGGCGAGGCGTTCGGAGCCGCCCGGCCCCGTCACCAGAGCCCGCCGCTCGTCCGGCGGCGTCTCCATGAGCGCCCGGTGGGCGGTCAGCAGCCGGTCGGAGGCCGGAGGGACGGCCCGCTCCGGGTGGTGGCGGCGGTCCAGGACGTACCGGAAGAGCGGCCCCTGCCAGGGCTTGTCGGGGTCGGGCGTGGCGTGCACCAGGTTGAGCACGTCGCCGAAGCGGACGTCCCGGGAGGCGGTGTCGTACTTGAGCAGGGCACGGGACGTGTACAGCCTCCGTACGCCGTCGGCAACGCCGCGCTTCACGGGCTGCGGCACGTTCCGCCCGTACGCCGCGATCCAGTGGGCGAGCAGTTCGCCGGGCTCGTCGGCGCGCCGGAGCACGGAGTCGATCACGGACCGGTTGCCGGGGCCGCCGGTCGCCCCGGCACGGAGCCGGGCCCGGACGTACGCGGCGGCGCCCACCAGGGACGCCGTGCGCATGTTGCCCTCGCCGCGGAGCCAGCGCAGCAGACCGGCCGTCCACTCGGGGTCCTGGACGGCGAGTTCGCCGACGAGGCGGACGTACCGCGCGTCGCGCTCCGCCCCGCTCTCGTAGAAGGTCTGCTGGGAGACGAGGTTGCCGGCGGCGAGGAGGAAGAGCTCGTCGCGGGGCTCCCGGACGAAGGCCGGGCCGCCCGCGTGGGTGCGGGGGTACGGCATGCCGGGCGCGGGACGGGGCCGTGGGACCGACGGGGGCATGGAGCGGGCGGTCGCGAGGACCTGTGGGGCCACGAGCATGCCGGACCACATCTTGGAGACGCGCGGGGTGTGACGAGGCAGTGAATCCCCCCGGATTCGAACGAACGAACGCCCCCGGCACCAGGGCCGGTCGGGGCGGGAGAGCGCCCGCGCCTGCCGAGATCCAGGAAGGCGGCGGCGTCACTTGGATTTCGGAAGAAGTAGCCGCAGCCGAGCGCATCGGAGGCGCGGTCGCGACGCCAACGTACAAGACCCGCCTCCGCGCGCACCAGCGATTAACGCGGGTCGGGGCTCCCCGCGCCGCGGCGACAACGCGATCGCGCACAACGCGCGCACGGCGGCCGGCTCGTCCCGCGTGCACGTCCGGAGGGTGGCCTGCGGGTGACCGTGACGCGGATCAGTCCTCCTCCGCCGTCGAGGTGAGGGCCAACCGCTCCAGCAGGCGGGCGAGTTGCGCCTGCTCGTCGCCGTCGAGACCGGCGAGGAGGCGGCGCTGGTTGTCCAGGTGGACGGCGATCAGCTCGTCCGTCAGGGCGACACCCTCGGGGGTGAGGCTGATGAGGCGCCCGCGCGAGTCGGCCTCGTCCACGGTCCTGGCGACGAGGCCGCGGGCTTCGAGCCGGTCGACGCGCTTGGTGATGGCGCCGGTGGTGACGAGGACGGTGCGGCTGAGCTCGCCCGCGGACAGGGCGTAGGGCGCTCCGGCCCTCCTCAGCGCCGCGAGGAGGTCGAAGTCCCCGCTTCCCAGGCCCGCTTCGGCGAAGGGCGGGCGCAGCCGCCGGTCGAGCGCCTGGGTGAGCCGGAAGAGCCGGCCGATGACGAACATCGGCGACGCGTCCAGGTCGGGGCGCTCTCGTTTCCACTGGTCGACGATGGCCGCAATGGCGTCGGGCTGCATCTCTTCACTCTATCTTCCACGGATGATAAATTATCTTCCGTGGAAGATACCAGCGTCCTCGAGGCCACTCCAGGAGCCGTCGCCCCCTCCGTCACCGGCGTTCCCGCGCGCCGCCGTCTCATCGCCTCCAGTCTCGCCACGTCGATCGGCGACGGCATCTACGTGCCGCTGACCATGCTGTTCGTCCACGGGCTCACCGGCCTCTCCCTCACCGCGATCGGCACGGGGCTCACGGTCGCCGGGCTCAGCGCCCTGGCCTTCATGCCCGCCGCGGGCATCCTGATCGACCGGTTCGGCGGCCGCCGCGTGCTCATCGCCGTGCTCGCGCTGCGGGCGGTCGGCTTCGCCGCATACCCGTTCGCCGACTCCTACCCCGCCTTCCTGACGATCGCGCTCGTGGTGGCGGTGGGGATGTGGGCGTCGTCGCCGAGCCAGCAGTCGCTCATCGGCGACCTCGCCCGGGGTGCCGAACGCGACCGGCTCCTGGCCTGGGACCGGAGCCTGCGCAACGCCGGGATGGGCTGCGGCAGCCTCGCCGCCGCCGGCATGCTCGCGTGGAACGGCACCACCGGCTTCGCCGTCGCCGCCGAAGCCCTGGCGGCGGTCTTCGCCGCGGCCGCCGTCCTGGTCGCCCGGATCCCCCCGGTCCGCGGCGTCGCCACGCCCCACGACACGCGCGGCGGTTACCGGCGCGTCCTGGCGGACCGGCCGTACCTCCTCCTCACGACGGCCAACTTCCTCGTCGCCTTCGGCTACACCGCGCAGGCCATGGCCCTGCCGGTCTTCCTCACCCGGGACGTCGGCATGCCCGACGCCCTGGCAGGAACCGTGTTCGCGGTCAACACCGTCCTGGTCGCCGCCCTCGGCGTCCCCGCCGCCCGGCTGACCGCGCGCGCCAGACGGACCCGTAGGGCCGCACTGGGCGCGGCGACGTTCGCCCTCTCGTTCGCCGCGTTCGCCGTCCTCCCGGACCTGGTCCACGGCGCGGACGCCCTCGTCGCCGTCCTGGCGGTCGCCGCGCTCTACACGGCCGGCGAACTCGTGCACTCCGCCCCGGCGCAGAGCCTCTCCGTCCAGGCGGCCCCCGACCACCTGCGGGGCCGCTACCTTTCGGTGTACCAGCTGTCCTGGTCGGTCTGCCGCACCGTCGCCCCGATGCTCCTGGGCTTCCTCCTCGACGCGGGCCCGTGGCACCTGTGGCCGGTCCTGGCCCTCCTCGTCCTGAGCGGCGCGGCGATCCTCCTGTGCGCGGAACGCTCGCTGCCCGCGCACACGAACGGCGGGGTCGCCGGGACGCCGACGAAATGAGGTGGACGCACCGGCCGCCGGTGCTGTTGCCTCGCGTGTGACGGGGAGGTGCAGGTGCGCGACGTACTGCCGGGTCTCGCCGGGAATCCGGCGCTGACCACGGGCCTGTTCGCCCTTCTGGTGGCCGACGGCGACGAGGACGTCCTGTCCGCGCTGGCCGGGCGCGAGGTGCTGACCCCCGCTCAGGTCGTTTCGCTCCTCGCCGTCGGGGACCCGGCGCTCACCTCGTATCTGGTGTGCGGAGGACGGGTTCCGTGGCACGACGTCCCCGAGGACCATCCCGGCCGTGCGCTGCACTCCGTGGTCGGCGGCGTGGCCCCGCCCTCCGTCTGGTGGGAGGCCACCACCGACCCCGACCCCGAGGTCCGGCAGGAGGTGGCGTACGAGCCCGAGGCGCCGCCCGAGGTCCTCGCGGCGCTCGCGCACGACACGGACGCCCGGGTCGTGGCGGCCGCCGCCGGGAACCCGCGCCTCCCGGGCGCGCTGTTCCCCGGACTGGCCCTCCACCCCAGCACCGTCGTACGAGCGGCCGTCGCCGACAACGAGAACGCACCGGCCGCAGTGCTCTCCGCGCTCCTCGCAGACGGCGGCGACCCGGCCCCGACCCGCTGCGGCGCCTGCCACCGCCGCGACACGGCCTGCCCGGACCACACGGCCGGCATCCGGCGGGTCCGGCTGACGGCAGCCGCGCATCCGGCGGTGCCGCCGGAGGGGCTCGTCGCGTTCCTGGACGCTCCCGAGTGGAGGCCGGTCGCGACGTTCGCGGCCCGTACCGACCTGCCGCCCTGGTTCCTCGAACGGCTCGCCGAGCACCCCACCGCCGATGTCCGCGCCACGGTCGCCGCCAACCCTGCCGCCCCCGAACCCCTGGTGCGCGCGCTCGCCTCCGACCCGGATCCGGACGTGCGCCGCGCCGTCGCCGAGAACCCGGCCGTCCCGCTCGACCTGCTCGTCACCGTCGCCACCCGCCAACGCCTGCCCGACGAGCCCGCGCCGCGGATCGCATCCGCCACGGACGCCGAACTGCACGCCCTGGCCAGGAGTCGCGTGGCACAGGTCCGAGCCCTCGTCGCCGCCCGCACGCTCTTGCCCGCCGCGCTCGTCGCACGGCTCCTCGTGGACCCGGACCCCGGCGTGGCCCGGCGGATCTCCGCCCGCCCGGACCTGACCCCCGGGCAGCTCGCCGCCCTGGTGGAGCGGCACGGACCGCCCGTCCTCGGCGCCGTCGCCCGCCACCCCGGCTGCCCCGCCGCGCTGCTGCACCGGGTGGCGACCCATCCCGCCGTCGGGCGCCGCGCCCTGCGCGATGTCGCCCGCCACCCGTCCGCGCGCCCGGAGACGCTCCTCCTGTGCCTGGCGGCGGACGCCCCGGACGTACGGCAGCAGGCGGCCGTCCACCCGGCCCTCCCGGTGCGGGCCCTGGAGTCGCTGCTCGAAGCCCCGGACAGGGAACTCGCCCGCGCGGCCGCGGAGAACCCGGCACTGCCGGAAAGCCTGATGCAGCGGATCGCCGACCGGGCGGGGCTCGTGCGGTGACGGGTGCCTCCGGGGAGGAACCGGCCCGTTGTCGCGTACCGGAGTCGTGCGAGGCCTGCACCCGGGGGACCTTCCTGCGGGACCCCGCCAGCCAGTTGCTGGGCCGACGGCTCGCACGTCAGCCGCAGCGGTACGTGAAGGTGGCCTCGGCCGTGCGTGGTGCGGGGGACGTGAGGACCAGGCGGGCCGTCGCGTGATGCGTGCCCCGGCCCTCGAAGGTCCACAGGAGGTGCAGCCGGGCCTCCTCGCGGCCGCGGGTGACGGTCTCGCGCAGAGGGGCCGAGCGGGTGCCGTCGCTGCGCTCCCAGTGGTACGTGAGGGTGCCCGGCCGGCCGTCGGTGCGGACGACGGCCAGGACGTCCGCCGTGCCGTCGCAGCCGAGCCGGCCTTCGGGGGCGGTGACCGTGACGTCGCGTACCGCGACCCGGGGGCCGTACGCGCGCCAGTCGAGCAGCGCCAGGGCGACGAGGAGGATCAGCGCGGCGGGGACGTACCGGAGCGCCCGGCGGGAGCGGCGCGGACGGGCCGGTGCGGAGCCGGGCAGGGTGCCGTGCCAGATCTGGGCCGCCGTCGGGGTGTTCGCGGCGCGCCGTGCGGCGGCCGCGGTCACCCCCGGGCCGAAGCGCAGGACGTCGCCCTCCACGCGTTCGGGCGTCGGGTCCGGCGTCGGGCCCTCGAACCAGTGGCTGCCGAGTTCCGTGGCGCTGTAGGCGTCGTCGTTCACGTGATCACACACCGCCTGATGAAGATCTGCTGGAGGGAGCCGCCGTTCGGGGCGGCCGGGTCCGTGGTCGCACGTGCTCCCCAGTAGCAGCCGCCGCCCTGGACGAGGTGCGTGAGCGTCACGGTGTAGTGGTCGGCTCCTTCGCGCCTCACGGTCTCCGAGCCGTCCGGCGTGCCCGGCGCGCCCTTCTCGTCGCCGGTGAACCACTCGACGAGCAGCGTCACCGGTCCCGTTCCGTCCGTCGTGATCTCGACGGTGGCCTCGGCCGTGGTCGGCCCGGTCTGACGCAGGCTCGTGACCGACACCGCCGTGACGGCGACCGGTGGCCGGGTCGGCGACGCCGGGGGTGTGGTGGTGGGGGGCGCACTGGTGGGAGGTGGGGTGGTGGGTGGTGTGGTAGTCGTGGGCGGTGTTGTGGGTGCCGTGGTGGGCGGAGGCGTCGGCTCGGTCGTGGACGGTGGGGGCGCGGCGGTCGTCGGGGCCTCGGGGGACGGCTCGGTCGTGGGCGGTGAGCTGCTCGGCGCCTCCGGGGTCGGGGCCGGCGGGCTCGCGCTCCGCGTCGTGTTCGTCGTCGCGAAGGCCTGCGCCGCCTCGTCCGCGTCCGGCTCCGCTCCCCCGGCCCGGGCGGCGAGCGCGAGCAGCAGTGCCAGGAGGAGGGCGGCCGCCCCCGCGGGCAGCCCCTGCGGGAGCCGACGTCGCAGGCGCCGTGCGGGCGGTCGGGGCAGCGTCGTCGTGGCGAGCGCGGTCGTGCCCTGGGCGGTGCCGCCGGAGGAGGGGAAGAGCAGGGGCAGGAGCGCCGCCAGGGCCGCGAGCCGGCCCCGGCCCCGTTCCTCCCAGTCCGGCCCGTACGCGGCGGTGGCGGCCGACTCCAGTTCGCCGACGAACGCCTCGGCGTTCTCGGGACGTTCGCCCGGGGCCTTGGCGAGGCCGCGCCGGATCAGCGGTCGCAGTGGCTCCGGTGCCTCCGCGTCGGGCACGGGTGCCTCCAGGTGCTGGAGGGCGAGTTCGGCGAAGTTGTCGCCCGCGAAGGGCTTGCGGCCCGTCAGGCACTCGAAGAACGTCGCGGTCGCCGCGTACACGTCGGCGGCCGGGGAGGCGGGAGCGCCGTTCCACTGCTCGGGCGCCATGTAGGCGGGCGTACCGGCGATGCCGGGGCGGCTGTCCCGTCCGGCCGCGATCCCGAAGTCGACCAGCTTGGAGGAGCCGTCGGCGGCGACGAGGACGTTCTCGGGCTTGTAGTCGCGGTGGACGACACCCGCCCGGTGGGCGGCGGCCAGGCCGAGGAGCGAGCCCTTGAGGACCGCGAGGGCCGCCTCGGGGCCGGTCGCGCCCTCCCGGGCGAGGAGGGCGCGCAACGCGACGCCGTCCACCAGCTCCATCACGATCGCCGCGCCCCGGGGCGCCTCGACGTACTCGTAGAGCCCCACGACGTAGGGCGTGTCGAGGGCGCCGAGGAGCCGGGCTTCGGAGCGGAATCCACGGACGAACGTCTCGTCCGAGCGGAGCCGCTCGCTCAGGTACTTCACGGCCACGGGTACGCCGGTCGCGTCGTGGGTGGCCAGCGCCACCCGTCCGCTGCCGCCCGCTCCCAGTTCCCGGGACTCCGTGTATCCCGGGACGACCCATGCGTTCATCGCCGTTCCCCCCTAGGCGCCGCGGCGGCCTTCCCCCACAGGGACAGATTCCCGCCACGGCCGGTTCCACGCGGAAGGGGGACGGCGCTCCCTCGTGCGGAAAGGGGAACGGCCCCCCACCCGTGGTGGAGGGCCGTCCGGTGCGCGGTGCGGTTACGGCGTCACCTTCAGCAGCTTGTTCGCCGTGCCGGAGGAGGCGTTCTTGATGGCGTCCGGGGTGGCCGCCCCCGTCAGCGCGTCGGCCGTCTCCGCGGGCGTCGCGGCGGGGTGGCCCGCCAGGTAGAGGGCCGCGGCACCGGTCACGTGGGGCGTGGCCATGGACGTGCCGGAGATCGTCTTGACGCCGGTGTCGCTGTCGTTCCAGTCCGACGTGATGTCCGAGCCCGGGGCGTACAGGTCGACCACCGCACCGAAGTTGGAGAAGTCCGACTGCTCGTCGTCCTTGGTGCTGGACGCCACCGTGAGGGCCTCGGGCACCCGGGACGGCGAGCCCTGCCCGGCGTCGGAGGACTCGTTGCCGGCGGCGACCGCGAAGGTCACGCCGGAGGCGATGGCGCGCTGGACCGCCGCGTCGAGCGCCTCGTCGGCGCCGCCGCCGAGGCTCATGTTCGCGACGGAGGGGCCGGAGTGGTTCTTCGTCACCCAGTCGATGCCCGCGACGACCTGTTCGGTGGTGCCGGACCCGTTGTCGTCGAGCACCCGCACGGCGACGATCTTGGCCTTCTTGGCGACGCCGTGGGCGGTGCCGGCGATGGTGCCGGCCACGTGCGTGCCGTGGCCGTTGCCGTCGTCGGCCGAGTCGTCGTTGTCCACGGCGTCGAAACCGTGGGCGGCGCGGCCGCCGAAGTCCTGGTGGGTGATCCGTACGCCGGTGTCGATGACGTACGCGGTGACTCCCTCTCCCCCGCCGTCGGGATAGGTGTACTTGTCGTCGGCGGCCGTCTCGGTCTGGTCGATCCGGTCCAGACCCCAGGACGGAGGCTTCTCCTGGGTCTCGTTGATGCTGAAGCGCTTGTTCTGGACGACCGTGCCGACGGAGGGGTCGGCGGCGAGCCGCTTGGCCTCCTGGACGGTCAGGCCCGATGCCGAGAAGCCGTTGACCTTCGAGCCGTACGAGCGCTGGAGCGTGCCGCCGTACTTCTTCGCGAGCTCCGCCTTGTTCGCGGATGCGTCGAGGATGACGACGAAGCTGCCGTCGACGGCGCCCGGGGCGCCGAGTCCGAACACGGTGCCCTCGGCCGGGGTGGCCGCCCCGGCGATGTTGCCCGCGAGCAGTGCCGCCGCTGCGGCGCCCGCCACACCTGTGGCTATGGCCGCGTTGCGAAGTCCTCGGGATCGCTTGTGAGTTGCCATGAAAAGGGATCTCTCCTCGTGTTGACGTGTGGGGCGTCAAACGTTCGAGAGAAACCCTGTGCGGGTTGGCAGGAGCAAATCAAGTGCGAACCAGGGGTAAGGCGTTATTCAGCAAGGTTTCTTAATAAGCCCTCCGCATCCCCTTCACGTCGGTCACGCCGTGCGGCGAACTCCTCCGTGAAATGCGCACGTTCACGGGCGGTCGTCGCACCGGGCGTCCAGCCGGGTGCGCAGCAGGGTGTTGAGGCGGGCGGCCTGACGGGTCAGGTGGTCGCGTTCCGGGACGTCCGTCGCCTTCGTCGCCGCCTCGGCGTACAGGTGCGCCGCCGTCGCGAGGTCGCCGGCGCGTTCGTGGAGGTACGCCGCGGCGGCCGTGTACCGGGGCAGGGAGCCGTCCAGCTCCGCGAGCGCCGCCAGCCCGGCGCGCGGCCCGTCGGCCTCGCCGACCGCGACCGCGCGGTTGAGGCGGACGACCGGACTGTCCGTCAGGCGCGTGAGCTCGTCGTACCACTCGACGATCTGCACCCAGTCGGTCTCCGCGGCCGTGGGCGCGTCGGCGTGCAGCGCCGCGACGGCGGCCTGTGCCTGGAACTCGCCGAGGCGGTCGCGGGCCAGGGCCGCCTGCAGGATCTCGACGCCCTCGGCGATCGCCCCGGTGTCCCAGCGCCCCCGGTCCTGCTCGGCGAGCGGCACCAGAGTGCCGTCGGGCGCGGTCCGGGCGGCGCGCCGGGCGTGGTGGAGCAGCATCAGGGCGAGGAGTCCCGCCACCTCCGGGTGGTCGATCGCCGCCGCGAGCTGCCGGGTGAGCCGGATGGCCTCGGCGGCGAGGTCGACGTCGCCGGAGTAACCCTCGTTGAAGACCAGGTAGAGGACGCGCAGGACGGTCGCGACGTCGCCGGGGCGGTCGAGGCGCGCGCCGGAGACGGTGCGCTTGGCCCGGCTGATGCGCTGCGCCATGGTCGCCTCGGGCACCAGATAGGCCTGGGCGATCTGGCGGGTGGTCAGCCCGCCGACCGCGCGCAGGGTGAGCGCGACGGCCGACGACGGCGTCAGCGAGGGGTGGGCGCACAGGAAGTACAGTTGGAGCGAGTCGTCGGCCCCGGACGCGGGCCCGGGCGCCGGTTCCTCGTCGACGAGGTCCTCGCGCCGGCGGCGGGCCGTGTCGGCCCGGGCCGCGTCCAGGAACCTGCGCCAGGCCACGGTGACCAGCCAGCCCTTCGCGTCCCGGGGCGGGTCGTCCGGCCAGACACGGACCGCCTCGACCAGGGCGTCCTGGACGGCGTCCTCGGCCGCCGCGAAGTCGGCTCCGCGGCGGACGAGGACGGCGAGGACGCCCGGGGTGAGGCTCCGGAGCAGGGCCTCGTCCATGGGAACGGTCACTCCGTGACCGTGGGGTGCGCGCTCAGGAACGGGCGCAGCTCCAGCCACTCGTGGATCGGCTTCCCTCCGGCGCCGGGGGCGGCCGACAGTTCCCCGGCCAGTTCGACGGCGCGCTCGTAGTCGTCGACGTCGATCACCATCCAGCCGGCGATGAGGTCCTTGGTCTCGGCGAAGGGACCGTCGGTGACCGGCGGGCGGCCCTCGCCGTCGTAGCGGACCCAGGTCCCCTCCGGGGCCAGCGCCTGGCCGTCCACGAACTCGCCGGTCTTCTCCAGGCGGGCCGCGAAGTCGTTCATGTACGCCACGTGAGCCGTGATCTCCTCGGGCGTCCACCGGTCCATCGGAACGTCGTTCGCCGGAGCCGGGGCGCCGCGGTAGTGCTTCAGCAGCAGGTACTTCGCCATGGTCTTCTCCTCGGTGCTGGTGCGGCCCATTCTGGTCGCTCTCACACCGGGGACGGAGCAGGCCACGGCTTCTCGACATCACCGGCGGACTTTTTTCCGGCGTCTTCCCGGCCCCGCCCGGTCAGGGGGTCGTGGGCCTCCCCAGATACCAGACGGGTCCGGGGTCGTCGACCGTCAGGAGCCGGAACCCCAGGCGGTCGTAGAACGCCCGGGCCGGGGTGTTCGCCCGGGCCATGCAGAGGTGCACGGCCGGGACGCCGTGCCGCAGCAGGGCCTCCAGGAGGGTCCCGACGAGGGCGCGGCCGTACCCGCGGCCCTGCCAGGCGGGCAGCAGGTCGATGTGGAGGTGCGCGGGGAAGGCGGTCAGCTCCTCGCGGACCATCCGCTCGGGCGTGTGCAGCAGTCCGCTCATCTCGTCGGCCGGCGTGCGGGCCGGTCCGGCGGGTGCCGGGTAGCGGTCCGTCACCCGGGGCAGCCATTCGGCGCGGAACCTTCCTGCGAAGGCGGCCGTGTCGGGAACGCCCAGGACGTAGCCGACGGCCCGGCCGGAGCCGTCGTCCAGGACGAAGGCGAAGCCGGGTTCGAACTCGACGTACGGGTAGGCGAAGATCGCCGGCAGCAGCTCCGGGTCGGGGTACAGGAGCGACGCGTCCCCGCCCTGGTGCGCCGTCCTGACGCAGATGTCGCCGAGCGCGGCGCGGTCCGAGGGGCGGTAGGGGCGGATGAACGGGTCGGATACGGGTTCGGGTGCGGTCGTCACCCGGTGCACCCTGCCATTCTGGGAGCGCTCCCGCAGGGAATTTCACCGGCCCGCGGGACCGGTGGGACGGTGGCGCACCGAGTCAGGGGTTGAAGTTGCCGTTGCGGCAGCTTCTACCGTCCTGGACAGGGCCGGAGAGACCGGCCCGGAACGCCCTCGTGGGGAGGCGGCGATGGAGTGGCCGATCGCGGAGGTCGCCCGGATGTCGGGCGTGACCGCCCGGACCCTGCGGCACTACGACGAGATCGGTCTGCTGCCGCCGGCCCGGATCGGCGCCAGTGGCCACCGCCACTACGGGGAGCAGCAGCTCCTGCGCCTGCAGCAGATCCTCGTACTGCGGGCGCTGGACGTGGCGCTGCCCGAGATCGGGCGCATCCTGTCCGAGCAGGTCGACGAGGTGGAGGCCCTGCGCGGCCACCACCGGCGGGTCCTCGCCGAACGGGACCGGCTCGACGCCCTGGCCCGTACCGTGTCCCGCACGATCAGCGTACTGGAACAGTCCGGGAAGGACGGCACATCCATGAACGCGATCAACCGACCGGAGAACCTGTTCGAAGGCGTCCTGCCCGCCGCCTACGAGGAGAGCCTGCGCGACTTCCCCGATCACGTCGAGGCGGTCGCGCGCAGGGTGGGCACGATGACCCCGGAGGACGTCGGGGCCGGGCAGCGCGAGCGCACGGCGCGCATGGTCCGGTTGGCCGAACTGATGGCCGACGGTCTGCCCGCCGACGCCGCACCCGTCCAGGCCGAGACGGACGTCCAGTACCGGGCCCTCGCGGAGCTGCGCACCGTCTCCGTCGAGGAGTACCGCGCCTTCGGCCGCTCGTGCGTGGACAACGAGCAGTGGCGCGCGGCGTACGAGTCGATCGCCCCGGGCCTCGCCGCGTACCAGCGGGACGCCATCGAGGCGTACGCCGCTGCGACGGCCGGCTGAACGGGAGCCGGGCGGGTCCGCCGCCGAGGGGTCGTCCCGTCGGCGGCGGCCCTTCCCTCCGGGGCTCGCCGGCGCCCGCCACCCGTGGGGTCACCGCTGGGCCAGGCGCGCCGCCTCCGAGGGGGTCCGCGCTCCGTCGCGCGGTGCGGGGACCGCGAGGTGCGGTGCCGCCGGCGCGGCCGGGGCGCACGCGGCGAGGAGGAGACGCAGGGCCCGGCGGGCCTCCGGGGCCTCGACCCGGGCGTCCAGGTCCGCGAGGGCGCGCCGGGCCCGGTACCGGGCCCGGCCGGTGCGTCCGGCGCGGTGGTCGGCGAAGGCGCGGGCGTACTGGGCCAGCGCCGCGGCCCAGGCGTCGTTCGCGCAGCTCGGCTGGGCGAGTGCCCGGTCGGCGGTGCGGGCCGCGGCCTCGGGGACGCGGTGGGCCTGGACCACGGCCAGGGCGGCCAGGCTCACGGCGGGCGAAGGCCCTCCGGGGGCGCCGCTCGGCGTGGTGTCCGCCGCCTGCCGGTAGTGCGCGGCGGCCGATTCGGGGTCCCGGCGCTGCCACGCGAGGGTTCCGTGCACATGGGCGATGCGGCCGAGGAGGGCGTCGTCGCCGGCGAGCACGGCCGCCGGCCAGGCGAGGGAGAGCAGGCGGTGCGCCGTGCGCGGGTCCCGGGCCGCGCCGAGCCAGGCCGCGAGCCATCGGCCCCGTGCGACGAGCGGGCTGTCGGCGGCGACCCGGGAGAGCAGGAGCCGCAGGTGGTCGGCGCCTTCACGGGCGTGGTCGTGGACCGCCCACCAGAACCAGAGGTGGAGCACCGCCTCCAGCGCCGTCTCGGCGTGGCCGGTGCCGTCCTCGGCGCGCTGCACGAGCGCCGCCAGGTCCTCGTGCATGTCCCGGACGGTCTGGAGCGCCTGGCGCTGGAGGCCGGTGTGCCACAGGGTCTCGGCGACGCCCGCCACGCCCCGGAGGTGGAGGGCGTGCCGGTCCCGCGTCGCGGGCCGTTCGCCCGCCGCCGCGAGCCGCTCCGTGCCGTAGTCGCGGGCGGCCCGGGCCATCCGGTAGCGCAGGGGGCGGACCCCGCCGGCGTCCCCGAGGACCTGGAGCACGCCCGTCGCGCCGAGCGTCGCGAGGGCCGGGGGAACCTCGTGCGGCGCGACGTCGGGGGCGGAGCACACGACCACCGCGGCCGCCTCGGTGAAGGGGCCCGTGAAGACGCTGAGCCTGCGCCAGACCCTGCGCTGTGCCGGGTCGCACAGGGCGTGGACGGCCCCGATGGCGGCGCGGAGCGTGCGGTGCCGCAGCAGGAGCGGGGCGGGGTCGGCCAGCCTGCACTGGCCGCCCGCGAGGTGGTCGGCGAGCTGGTCCGTCGTCCACTCCCCCAGTCGGCCCGCGGCGAGTTCGAGGGCCAGGGGAACTCCTTCGAGGAGGCGGCACACCCGGGCCACGGCGGCGGTGTCCGGGTCCTCGCGCCACCCGCGTTCCCGGGCGCGGGAGACGAGGAGCTCGGCCGCGGGGGACGGGCCGGCCCGGCCCGGCGCCGCCTCCACGGGCAGGGGAGCCAGTCTGATCACGTCCTCGTCCCCGAGGCCCAGCGGCCGCCGCGAGGTCACCAGGATCCGCACGCCCTGCCGGGCCGTCAGAAGCGTCTGGACGAGGCCGATGCACTCCGTGTGGACGGGGTCGACGTCGTCCAGCAGGAGCAGCACGTCACCGGCGGGCGCGGTACGGGGCGGGAGGGCGGCGTCCGGGACGCCGGCCCCGGTCAGGGCCCGCTCGACCCGTGCCGTCAACGCGCGGCGTCCCACCGGGATCCCGTCGTGCCACCGCACCCGGACGACGGTCCGCCAGCTGCTGTCCAGGGGCGAGGTGACCGCGGCGAGGGCCAGGCGGCTCTTCCCCGTCCCGGCCGCGCCGGTGACGGTGACCAGCCGGTGCCCCGACACGGCTCGCCGGAGCCCGGCGAGCTCCGCGTCGCGTCCGACCAGGGGCCGGTCGTCCCGGAAGCCGCCCACGAACCGGGCGTCGTGCCCCACGCCCCGCGTCCACATCTCCGGCATCGCGCACCATCCCGATCGTCGTTCCCGCCGCCGGCCCACCGCGATCGGGAGCCGGCACAGAACCCGCAGGTCCCGGTTGCAGAACCGTCACTGCACCGGGCGTCACGGCAATACCAACGCGTTCCCCCGCCCACGGGTGGCGCGGACCGCGGACGAACCACCCGCCGCGACGAACGGCAGAACGCGTGACCGACAGGAGGCCCCCGCCCTCCGGCTCACCCCTCTCCACCGCCCGCCTATGCCAAAGACCTATGCGGACGTAACGATTCCGTTGGCTGGAATGCGACGGGACACCGATCTGCTTGTCACTTCTGGTAGTTGATGATCAATTCAAGTACTGTTCGATCGCGCCGGGGGCGTCTTGGGGTCGCCCGGGATCAGAACCTGGGGGGCCAGTAGTGTCCAACGCCACCACGCTCGACCTGCCGTTTCCGCCTCGCAGCAATCCGAACCGGGCATTCGCCGCGCAACCCCACCGGGCCTGGCTGCTCCGGAACGACGGCCTCGCCGCCACCATCGCCCTGCCGGCGTACGACAAGTGGGACGTGCCCCGACTCGCCGCGTTCACCAGCCCGGACACCACCGTGGACGACCTCGCCCTCGCCGCGGACCTGCTCGGCTTCTACTTCCTCTTCGACGACCGGTTCGACTCCGGTCTCGGCCGCGCCCCCGCGCAAGTGGCCGAGATGTGCACCCGCCTGACGGGCCTTCTGCACGGCGAGGGGCCCGCCCCCGACGTCCGCACCCCCGTCGAGCGCGCCTTCGCGGACCTCTGGGAGCGCAGCACCCGGGGCATGTCCGCGCGGTGGCGGGCCCGGTCCGCGTACAACTGGGAGTGGTACTTCGCCTGCCACCCCGCCGAGGCCGCAGGCCGGCTCTCGGGCCGCCTCCCCGACCGGGAGAGCTATCTGGCGCTCCGCCGGGGCACGGCGGCCATGGAGACCCTCTTCGACATGGTCGAGCGGCTCAACCACTTCGAGCTGCCGCAGGAGGTGCTGCACTTCCCGGTCTTCCGGCGGCTGCGGCAACTGGCCGCCGACATACCGTCGTTCACCAACGACGTGCACTCCTACGCCCAGGAGCTCGCCCGCGGAGACGTCGCCAACATGGTGATGATCGTCCGCGCGGAACGCGGAGGCAGCCCGGAGCAGGCGGCCGTCCAGGTGATGCGCGAGGCCCAGGCCATGGTCGACCGCTTCGTGGAGCTCTCGTCCGAGGTCCCCGGGATCTGCGACGTCCTCGGGCTCGGTCCGGCCGCCCGCGAGGCGGCCCACCGTTACGTCGACGGTCTCGCCGCCTGGATCTCCGGCTACCACCGCTGGGAGATCGACACGGGCCGCTACGAGCGCTGAGCCGCGTCGGGCCGGCGGTGCCGAACAGCCCGTCGCCCCACCCCGGTCGAGGGAGCTCGCGGCGATGAGGGCGCTCCGCGGAGGACGGGACGCCGGGGGACCCCTCATGGCGCCGCCGGCCCGGACGCGCGCGGCGCGGCGCCCTCCCGCACGAGTCCGGAGTCGATGATGTGTTCGGCGAGGTCACGGGCCGCGGCCGCGGGCTCGCTCTCCGGGCGGGTCGCGCCGACGGCGAGGAGGCCG
The DNA here is from genome assembly GCF_042733785.1 of Streptomyces sp. NPDC059695. Taxonomy (NCBI): domain Bacteria; kingdom Bacillati; phylum Actinomycetota; class Actinomycetes; order Kitasatosporales; family Streptomycetaceae; genus Streptomyces; species Streptomyces sp. NPDC059695. The sequence goes on from NZ_JBHWFF010000001.1 coordinate 247,708, forward strand.
TCGGCGAGGAGGAGGAGCTGGTCGGCGGCGAACCGGGGCCGCGTGTGGCCGAGCGCGGTGAACTCGTCCGCGAACAGGCCGTGGACGGAGCGCCGGTACGCCCGGGTGACCTCGTGTCCGGGGTGCTCCGGGTCCGTGAGCGCGAGGTCGGCGGCGAGGTAGCGGCAGCCGTGGAAGCCGGGTTCGGCGGCGACGCCGCCGAGCCGTTCTACGACCGCGAGCAGCCGGGCCCGGGGGTCGGTCCCGGCGGCGTCCATGGTGGCGCGGTAGGCCGCGAGGTCCTCGGCGGTGCTGCGGCGCAGTACCTCGGCGATGAGGCCGTCCTTGCCCCCGAAGTGCTCGTACAGCGAACGGCGGGCGACGCCGGCCCCCTTCAGCAGGGCGTCCACGCCGACGCCGACGCCCTGGGCGTAGGTCAACTCCTGGGCGGTGAGCAGGAGTCGCTCGCGGGGGCCGGGCTTCGCGGAAGTGGTCATGCCGCCATTCTGCGGCACTTGACACGGTAGATCAACCGGTCTATCTATATCCCCGGTAGACCGAACGGTCTATCTCTTCCGAGGAGGCGTCATGTCCGTGCGCACCACCGCCGAAGTCATCGACCGTTTCAACCGTGCCTTCACCGAGCGCGAGGCCGGCCTCCTGGCCGATCTGATCGCCGAGGACTGCGTGATGGAGAGCGTCCAGCCCGCACCGCGCGGGGAGCGGGTCTCCGGACGCGAGGCCTGTACGGAGTGGTGGACGGCCCTCGTCGGCGACACCGACGCGCAGTTCACCCCGCAGGAGGTGATCGTGGCGGGCGACCGGGCCACGATCGTGTGGACGTACCGCTTCGGGGAGGGCCCCGACCAGTGGGTGCAGGGCGTCAACGTGATGCGCGTGGCGGAGGGCCGGATCGTCGAGGCGCTCGGCTTCAGCAAGACGGCGGGCGAGGTCCCGCTGGCCTCCGAGTCCGACGACGCGTGACGGCCGGAGCGGGAAGGCACGACACCGCCGCGCAGACGCACGCCCTCGCGGCCGGAACGTTCAGCGAGGCCGCCGGGGCGTCCCCCGCCCCGGCGGCCTTCATCCACCTCGTACGAAGGGCATCACCGATGCGGAGCTACCACCTGTCGCACAGCGGCGCCGGACTGTCCGGTCTCACCGTCCGCGAGCACGACGTCCCCTCCCCCGGCCCGGGACAGGCCCTGGTCGCGGTGCGCGCCACCTCCCTCAGCTTCCGCGAGCTCATGGTGCTCGACGGGACCTACGTCCTGCCGGTGGCGCCGGACGTCGTGCCCGTCTCGGACGGCGCCGGAGAGGTGGTCGCGGTCGGCCCCGGCGTCGACCCGGCACGCGTCGGGGAGCGGGTCGCCGCCACGCTGTTCCCGTCCTGGCAGGACGGCCCGTTCGCTCTCGAACACCTCGCCCAGCGGGGTGGTTCGCTGGACGGCATGCTCACCGAGTTCGCCCTCGTGGACGCGGACTCGGTCGTGACCGTGCCCGCGCACCTGACGTACGCCGAGGCCGCGACCCTCCCCTGTGTGGCGGTCACCGCGTGGAACGCGCTGACCGGCGACGGGTCCGGCGTCCGCGCCGCTGACACCGTCGTCGTGCAGGGCTCCGGCGGCGTCTCCCTCTTCGCGCTCCAGTTCGCCAAGGCGCTCGGCGCCCGCGTGATCGCCACGACCAGCAGCTCCGCCAAGGCCGCCCGCCTGCGGGCGCTCGGCGCGGACGACGTCGTCGACTACACGGCCCGACCCGACTGGGCCGCCGAGGTCCGCGCGCTCACGGACGGCCGGGGCGCCGACCGGATCGTCGACGTCGCCGGGCTCCTCGACGCGTCCGTCCGCGCCGTCGCCCTGGCCGGCACCGTCGCGTGCGTCGGCTTCACGGGCAGGACCGCCACGCCGCTCGACCCGCAGGCCCTGTTCGCCTCCGGTGCCACCCTCCGCAGCGTGGCGGTCGGCAGCCGCGCCCAGTTCACCGCGATGAACGCCTTCATCGAGGCGCGGGGACTCCGGCCCGTCATCGACCGGGTCTTCCCCTTCGACAGGGCCGTCGACGCCTACCGTCACTACGCCGAGGGCGCGCCGTTCGGCAAGGTGGTCATCGACCACGCCTGAGCCCGTCGCGCGTCGCCCCACACCGCTCGGTGCTCACCGCTCCCAGTACTGGGCGAGGGCTCCCTCCTGGTACGGGGCCGGGCTCACGCTCAGTTCACCGGCGAAGGGGCGGTCGAGGACGAAGACCAGCAGCAGGCTGAAGCCGATGAGGGCGGCGACCGAGGCGACGAAGAGCAGCTGGATCCGGAGCTTGCGCATGCCGTAGAGGAAGGTGAGCGGGACGAGGACGAGCGCCCCGCCGAAGGCCAGGGCCTGGAGCAGCGGCGGCAGTTCCTGCTCCGCCATGTTCAGACGGGCGCGGCGCTGGGCGGCGACGTCGTTGAGGTGGGTGACGGCCTCCCGGTAGAAGACCTCTTCGCGCGGGGACTTCGGGTCGTACGCCTGGAGGACCTCGAAGGCGGACCTGAGGTGCGCCTCCGTGGCCCCGTAGCTCGGCTGCCCGGCGCGCATGAGGGGCCACTGGTCCTCGACGACCGCGTGGACGTAGCCGCTGAGGGCCGTGTCGAGGTCGGCGCGGACCGCGGGCGGGAAGGCGGCGGCGTCGCGGGCGATGAGCGCGGCGTCGGTGGCCTCGCTGGCGACGATCGTCTGCGTGCTGTCGAGCTGGGTCCAGAGGGTGACGATGACGAACGCCAGGATGATCCCGTAGATCGCGCCGAACATCCCCAGGGTCACCCCGACCATGTCGTTGTGCTCCCCCCGGGCCAGCGAGGGATACCTGCGGCGCAGCAGCACGCTGCCGGCCACCGCGAGGACGACGGTCCCGCCGACCGAGACCACGGCGAGGGTGAAGGTGCTGAAGTGATTGAGGAGCCAGAGCGACATGTGCGGGGAGTCTAGGTGCGCCCCGAGGCCCCGCTCGCCCCACAGAGGCGATCACGGTGAATGATCACTCGCCCGTGTCGGCGATGGAACACGCGCCCACCCCTGGGGGCGTTCCGCGTGGGTGAGGCGGCGGGATTCGGGATCGGCGGGAGGCTACGGGGCGCGGTCCTGCAGGCCTTCCGCCGTCCGGGCCGCCCGGTCCGCGGCACGGCGCGACCGGGTCAGGGCGCGTTCCGCGGTCGTCAGCGCGGTGGCGGCCCGCGACGCGGTGGCCTCCGCGTCGAGGCGGCCGTGCCGTGCCTCCGCGAGGTCGGTCTCCAGGCGGGCGACCCTCTCGGCCGCCTCCTCCGCCTGCGTCGCCGCCGCCTGCCGCGCCCGATCCGCCGTCTCGAACTCCCGCTCACACCGGGCGACCTCGGCGTCGGCCTCTTCCACGGCCGCCAGCGCCCGCGCGAGGTCCGGGTGCCGGTCCGGCTTCCGTCCGGCCGGTGCGGGACGGGGCGGCGTGGTCTCCGGCGCGACGGCCGGGAAGCCGACGGCGGCCCCGGGCACCTTCACGAGCCGCCCCATCGCCCACTGCTCGGCGACGTCCTGATGGGCGAGGACGCCGTGAAGCGTCTGCTCGATCTCCCGCACCACGGTGTCGCTCACCGGCTGCCCCGCCTCCCCGGCCAGCTCGGCGGCCGTGCGCGCGAGGGCGGCGACGACCCGGTGCTGTTCGCGGCTCGCCGCCCGCAGGCGCTCGGCGTCGAGCGTCCGGTGCGCCTCCCGCAGGGTCTCCCCCAGGGCCAGGAACCGCCGGGCCTCCCGGGGCCGTTCCCGGGCGAGCCGGTTCGCGGCCCACGCGGCCGTGGCCGGCCTGCGCAGCGCGGCGATCGCCTTCGCCGCCGCCGGGTCCTTCGCCCTGCGGGCCTCGGCGACGTACGCGTCCCGGGCCGCGACGAAGTCGGCCGGCCTCAGCCCGTACAGCTCCTCGGTGATCCGCTCGACGTCCACACCGCCACTGTCCCCGGTCGCCCGGTCCGGCGCGCCCGCAGGGACGGGGGCTCGGCCGGATGCCGGGCTCCGGTCACCTGGTCGGGCGGAACACGGCCGGGCGCCCCGGAGGCTTCCGTCAGGGGTTCGTCAGGAACGTCTGTCAGGTGCTCCGTCAGGGGCGTCCGTCAGGGGCGTTCGGTCCCCTGCCGCCCGTCCTGCACCGGACCGCGGGGCGCGGCGCTGTCGGTGACCTGGTAGGTGGCCTGCGGCTCCGGCGCGCCGTCGGCCTTCATCGCCTTGCCCTCGCTCTTGAGGATGCGGGCCGCCTTGCCCGCGCTGCGGGCCAGGTCGGGCAGCTTCTTGGCCCCGAGGAGCAGGATGACGACGATCAGGATGATCGCTATCTCGCTGATTCCGAACACGGTGTTCCGTTCTCTGGAGGGAGTCTCGCTCGGAGCCTCAGACGTTGACGCCGAAGTCGGCCGCGATGCCCGCGAGGCCCGAGGCGTACCCCTGGCCGACCGCCCGGAACTTCCACTCCGCGCCGTGCCGGTAGAGCTCGCCGAAGATCATCGCGGTCTCCGCGGCGGCGTCCTCGGAGAGGTCGTACCGGGCGAGCTCGGCGCCGCCGGCCTGGTTGACCACGCGGATGAAGGCGTTGCGGACCTGGCCGAAGCTCTGGCCCCGGTTGTCGGCGTCGTGGATCGAGACCGGGAAGACGATCTTCGTGATGCCGGCCGGTACGGCGGCCAGGTCGACCTTGATGCTCTCGTCGTCGCCGTCACCCTCGCCGGTGAGGTTGTCGCCGGTGTGCTCGACCGAGCCGTCCGGGCTGGTGAGGTTGTTGTAGAAGACGAAGTGCCGGTCGGAGACGACCTTGCCCGTGCCGTCCAGCAGCAGGGCACTCGCGTCGAGGTCGTAGTCCGCGCCGGTGGTCGTGCGGACGTCCCAGCCGAGGCCGACGAGGACCGCGGTCAGGCCCGGCGCCTCCTTGCTCAGCGAGACGTTTCCGCCCTTGGCGAGGCTCACACCCATGTTCTCGTCATCCTTCCGGCCTTCGTGTGGGAACGCACCAAATCTACAGTGATGTAGAAGGCGCCGGAAGGGCGGGCCCGGAGGGCGTCCGGGCCCGCGACCGGCCGCCGGCTCAGTCCTCGTCCTCCGCCTCCTCGTCCCCCTCGAAGAAGTCGCCCACCTCGTCCACGACTTCGGCCGCGACCATGCCGCCGACGACGCCCACGGCGAGCCCGGCCGCGCCCGCCGCGATGGCCGTACCCATCCCGGGGCCACCGGAACCGTGACCCGATCCGTGACCCGCCCCGTGACCGTGGCCGTACCCGTGCCCGTCAGCATGTCCGTACGAGGAGTGGGAGTCGTACGAGGAGTGGGAGCCGTACGCGGCACGCCGCTCCACGAGTTCCCGCACCCAGGAGCCGACTTCGGCGTTCCAGTCCACCTGGCCGACGCCGTGGTGGCCGACCACCTGCCGGGAGAGCTCGTCGTGGCCCTCGGAGAGGAAGCCCCCGCGCTTGTCCGCCTCCAGGACGACCTCCATCCCGTCCGGACCGGCGAGGAACGTCACCTCGATCTCCTCGACCCGGCCCGCGTACGCGGGCGCCGGCGCCAGCTCGATCTCCTGGTAGAAGGGCAGACGCTGCCCCGTCCCGCCGATGTGACCGAGCTCCAGGTCCGCGGACCGGAAGCCGAAGCCCAGCTGCCCGAAGGCTTCGAGGATCGCCTCCTGGACGGGGAGCGGGCGGACCGCGAGCGCGTCGACGTCACCCCTGTCCCGCGCACCGGCGACGCCGAGCTCGGTCCGTACGCCGAGGACGACGCCGAGGCCCTGCCCGTACAGCTCGGTGATCGGCGTCTCCCAGGGCAGCGGGAAGGAGAAGGGGACGCTGCGCTCCTCGCCCGCCACGAGGCGGAAACCCGAAGCCACCTCGTACCGGCCGAAGGCCACCGAGCCCTCGGACTCGCCGTCCTCGTGCTCCGCCTCGACCCGGGCCACGAGCTCCAGGGTGAGGTGCTCGACGGTGAAGTCGGCCTCCCCGCCCTTCAGGTGGACCCGCCCGGTCAGGGCGCCGCCGGGCGCCACCGCTCCGGGGTCGAGCACGGTGTCCACCGACGGGCCCCCTACGCCGAGCGAGCCGAGCAGACGCTTGAACACCATGGGACGTTCACTCCTTCACATCGCCTGTGCGGCACGGCAGTTCGCCGGTGCGCCGCCTGAACATCTACAGAAGTGTAGAAGATTTTCGACCGGGCACAGACGGGCCCCGACGGGCGCATTTCGTCTCGCGACGCCTGATCACCCATCCTTTACAGTGATGTAGAAGACGGGACGCGGCCCGTTCCCGTCACCGTCACCCGAAGGAGCGCCCCCTTGCCCGCCAGATCGACCCGCCCCCACGCGATGGGGTGCGGCAGCCGATGAAAGCCGCTCTCGGCCTGCTCGCCGTCCTCGTGCTGACCGCGGGCACCGGTTACTTCGTCGCCCAGGAGTTCGCCTATGTCGCGGCCGACCGGCTCGCCCTCGCCCGCGAGGCCGAGGCCGGGGACAAGCGGGCGGCCCGCGCGCTGACGGTCCTCGAACGGCTCTCGTTCATGCTCTCCGGCGCCCAGCTCGGCATCACCGTCACCGGCCTGGTCGTCGGTTTCCTGGCAGAGCCGTCCGTCTCGGCACTCCTCAGACCCGCCCTGGAGGGGACGGGCCTCTCGGAGGGCGCCGTCTCCGCGATCTCCGTGATCCTCGCCTTCGTCGTCGCCACCGTCCTCCAGATGGTCCTGGGCGAGCTGGCGCCGAAGAACCTGGCGCTCGCCGTGCCCGAGCGGCTCGCCAAGTCGCTGGCCTCCTCCACCCTCGTGTACCTGAAGGTCGTCGGACCGGTCGTCCACGTCTTCGACGGGGCCGCGAACAGGCTGCTGCGCAAGGTCGGGATCGAGCCGGTCGAGGAACTGCACCACGGCGCCACGCTGGAGGAGCTCAGCCACCTCATCGGCGAGTCCCACGAGCAGGGCGAGCTGCCGCCCGACACCGCCGAGCTGCTCGACCACGCGCTGGAGTTCTCGGAACGGACCATGGACGAGGTCATGGTGCCGCGCGCCGACGCCGTCTTCGTACGCAAGGACGCCACGCTCACCGAGGCGGTGGAGCTGATCGCACGGCACGGCCACTCCAACTACCCGGTCCTCGGCGACCACCCCGACGACGTCGCAGGTGTCCTCGGTGTGAGCGAGCTGATGCGCCTGCCCGCGACCGCCTTCGACACGACCACCGCGGGCGAGGCCGCCCGGCGGCCGCTGCTGCTGCCCGACACCCTGCCGCTTCCGCGCGCGGTGGCACAGATGCGGGAGCGTGACGACGAGTTCGCCGTCGTCCTGGACGAGCACGGCGGCGTCGCGGGGATCGTCACCTACGAGGACATCGCCGAGGAACTCGTCGGCGACATCGCCGACGAGACCGACACGGTCGTCGCCCTCGCCGCCCCCGACGGCGCCGGATGGCGCGTGGACGCGGGCCGGCGCCTCGACGAGATCGAGGACGCCACCGGCATCGCGCTGCCCGAGGAGGAGGACTACGACACCGTGGCGGGCCTGATCATCGACCGCCTCGGCCGGTTCCCGACCATCGGTGACCGCCTCACCGTCGACGGCGTCCGCATCGAGGTCCTCAGCCTCGACCGTCACGTCCCCGAGCGCGTCCGCATCGAGCGTGCCGGGTCCGCCGCCGAGGAGGTCCAGGCATGAGCTTCCCCATGGCGATCTTCGTCACCGTCCTGCTGCTGATCGGCAGCGGGTTCTTCGTCGCCTCCGAGTTCGCGCTCGTCGCCGCGAAGCGGCACCGCATCGAGAAGGCCGTGGCCGAAGGGCAGCGCGGCGCCAGGGCCGCACTCGCCGGGATGCGCGAACTGTCCCTGATGCTCGCGGGCGCCCAGCTGGGCATCACCATCTGCACCCTCGGACTCGGCTCCCTCTCCAAGCCCGCGATCTCCCACGAGCTGGACCCGCTCCTGGTGAAGCTCGGCCTTCCGACGGGACTCAGCTACGGCGTCTCCTTCGCGGTCGCCATGATCATCGTGGTCTTCCTCCACATGATCGTGGGCGAGATGGCCCCCAAGTCCTGGGCCATCGCCCACCCCGAGCGCTCGGCCATGCTCCTCACCCCGCCGTTCCGAGCCGTGGTCAAGGCCGTGCGGCCCCTGCTGTGGGTGCTCAACAAGGTGAGCAACGGGCTCGTACGGCTGTGCCGCGTCCAGCCGCGCGACGAGCTGGCGGCCGTCCACAACCGTGAGCAGCTGACCCACCTCGTGGCGGAGTCCGAGCGGCTCGGCCTGATCAACACGACCGACTCGCAGCTGATCACCCGGTCCCTGACCGAGCCCCAGACCCCCGTGGCACTGCTGCAGACCCCGGCCGCGGACATCGTCACCGTCCCCGCCGACGCCGATCTGGACGCGCTCCTCGCGCGCGCGTCCGCCGCGGACCGCTCCCGCCTGCTGGTCCGCGACGGAGACCGCGTCCTCGGCTCGGTCCACGCCCGTGACGCCCTGGTCGCCCGCACCCGGGGCCGGGCCCTCACCGCCCGGGACCTCGCCCGCCCCGTCCCCGAGCTGGTCGCCGCCACCACGGTGTCCGAGGCCGTCGAGCAGCTGCGCCGGCGCCGTGCCTCCCTCGCCGTCGTACGGGACGACCGGGGCGAGCTCACCGGCCTGGTCAGCCTGGACGACCTGCTCGTACGGCTCATGGGGCCGCAGCCGGCCGGGCCCGCGTGAGCAGATCGGCGACCCGGGCGGCCAACTGGCCCTCCGCGCCGTCACGGACGCCGGTCGGGTGGTGGGCGAGCGTGAAGCGGCGCCTCCGGTCGCGCGTGGAGAACGCGGCGTTCCTGTAGCCGTAAGTCTCGCCGGTCTTGCCCCAGAGGGTGACGCCGTTGACCACGGCCCGCTGCAGCCCGGTGCTGTAGCGGGCCGGGGATCCGTCCAGCATGAGCACCTCCGCGGGCGGCAGGGTGAACATCAGCTCCAGCAGGTCCGCCGGCAGCAGCACGCCGGAGAACAGCGCGCTCAGCATCCGGTCGAGATCGCCCGGGGTGGAGATCATGTCGCCCTCGCCCCGGCTCGACGACTGGTCGTACACCGTGATGTCCCGCAGGCGGCCGTCGGCCGTCGTCAGGTAGCCGTGGGCGTGGCGCCCGCGTATGCGCGGGTCGTCGCCGGGCATCACCGTGTGCGCGAGCTCCAGGGGCCGCAGTACGCGGGCCGTGACGGCCTCCTCGTACGGGCGGCCGGTCAGCCGGTCGACGAGCAGCGGACCCTGTCGTGCGGAGTCACAGGGCGTCCCGTCCTGGTGTCGGCCACGCCCGAGGCCCCGTACCAGTCACCGTCCGTGCCGCCCACGCTCAGCCGGGCGGCGGTCGACGGCGGGTGTTCCCGGTCGTCGATGACCGCCCCGAGGGCGGCCGGGTCCAGCGCTGGGAGGGGTGGTGACGGCGCGCGCGGAACGGCGGCGGCGGTCGCCGGCCGTACCGCGGCGGCGGCCAGGGCGCCGGTCGCCGCCAGGGTGGTGCCCACGAAGGCCCTTCGTGACATGCGCGTCGACTTCATGACTCCACTGTGTCGGCAGGGCCGGTCCGGGGCATCGGGGTTCCCCCGGACCGGCCCCCGGACTCACCCCGGTCCGCCCCTCACGCCCGCGCCCCACGGGACACCGGGGGATCACCGTCTCAGTGCCACGGCGGCGTGGTGGCCGTCCGGGACGGCGACGTCGGCGAGCAGCCACCCGGTGGGTGCGGCGGGGCGCGGACCCGCGCCCACGTACTCGGCGGAGGGATCGGCGCCCAGCCCGATCCCGAGTCCCTTCAGGTAGGCCTCCTTCCTCGTCCACACCCGGGCGAACGCGGCCGGGCGCAGCGCGGGGGTGAGGGCGGCGAGTTCCGCCGCCTCGGCGGGGTGGAGGACCTCCGAGGCCTCCGCGACGGTGTGCGGCGCCGGCACCCGTTCGATGTCCACGCCCACGGGGGTGGACGCGACGGCGATCAGGCTCAGTCCCTCGCAGTGGGAGAGGGAGAAGTGCAGGCTGTCGTCGGGCAGGACGGGGCGGCCGTGCGGCTCTCCGCAGCAGGGGCACGGCGCCCTGGCCACCGTCACGGCGCGGGGCGCGAGGTCCAGGTGGGCGCCGAGCAGGCGCCGCAGCCCGACGTGCGCGCACAGGTAGGTGGCGCGGTCGCCGGAGCGGCGGAACTCCTCGGCGCGGGCCAGTTCGGTGGTGTCCAGGACGAGCGGCGCGTACCGGGTGACGGTGTCCTCGTGGGCCTCGGTGGCGACCAGCCACAGCTGCGGTCGCACCGGGATCAGTCCGGGCAGCCGCGGCAGGGCCGTGGTCAGGGGCGGGAGTGACGTCGGGATCAGCGGGCCGGCCGGAGGGGCCTCCGGCGGCGGGGCAACCAGCGGAATCATGTCTGCCTCACACGGAAGTGGCGGTGGGCTCCGGTGCGGTACGGGTGCGGGCCTCGGCCCGCGGCGCGGAGGTGGTCGCCCCGGCGCGCAGGGCGACGGCCGCGGCGACCGGCGAGAGAAGGGCGAGGCCCGCGCAGAGCAGCCAGGTCCCGGTGACGCCGAGGTAGAGCGAGACGGGGCTGAAGACCGCGAGGGACAGCGGTGCCGCACCGATGCCGGAGAGGGTGAACGTGGACATCGCGGCGCCCATCCGGCCCTCGGGGACGGCCTGTTGGTAGGCGGTGACGAGGGCGGGTCCGTTGAGGCCGGAGAGCAGGCCGACGGCTCCGGCCGTGGCGGCCAGGACGACGGGCGAGGGGACGAGCGCCATGGCGGCCATGCCGGCCGCGAGGCCGACGCCGGTGATCACGAGCTTGGTGTGCGCGGGGATGCGGTGGGCGAGCGCCGCGCCCAGGGCGGCGGACGCCAGCGCTCCGGCGCCGAAGACGGCGAGGACCATGGCGACGGCGCCGACGCCCCAGCCCTCGTCGGCGGCCCGCAGCGGCAGGGCGACCTCGGCCGGCCACAGGAACGCGAGGTCCATGCAGAAGCAGGCGACGAACATCCAGCGCAGCCGGGGGTGCGCGGCGAGGAGCCGGAACCCGTCGCCGGAGCGGCGGAGCAGGGAGGGGCCCTGCGGGGCGCGCTCGGGTCGGGTCATGCCCCGGGTGACGTGGTCGGCGCAGGCCAGCCAGACCGCGCAGCCGACGGCCGCGGCCGTCATGGCCACGGGCAGGCCGCCGACGACGACCAGCCAGGCGCCGAGGGGCGATCCGGCGATGGGGGCGAGCCGCAGCACCATGGAGTAGAGGGAGTTGGCGCGGCCGAGCTGGTCCTGGGGGGCGAGGCGGGGCAGCAGGACGCCGGACGCGGGGCCGGTGAGGCCGAGCAGGACGCCGTCGACGAGGGCGACGGCGATCAGCGGCCAGAGGGTCTCGGTGGTGGCGGTGACGGCGATGCCGGCGGCGAGCACCAGGACGCGCACGCCGGTCGCGCGGAGCAGGACGGCGCGGGGGCCGAGCACGTCGGCGAGCGCTCCGCCGAAGAGGAGGAGCAGGGCCCGGGGCAGGGTGGCGGCGAGGGTGACGTACGTGACGGCTTCTCGGCCGCCGAGCTGGACGGCCGTCCAGCTCATGGCGATGAGCAGGGCGAAGCTGCCCGCTTGGACGGCGGCCTGGCCGATGACGAGACTGCTGACGCGGCGCCAGTCGACGGCCGGGCCTTTGCCTGCCGGTGCGCTGGTCGTGGGGGTCGTTCCCATGGGTCGGCTTTCTGTGGTCGAGGGACGGGGGCCGGAAGGGGGCGGGAGCGGGGTGTCCGGTCGCGCTCAGAGGGGCGGGCGGATGTGGATCCGGACGCCGGCGGCGTCGCCCCGCAGGGTGGCGGCGACCGCCAGGGCGACGGCACGGTCGGCGGCACGGCGCACGGCGCGGAGCCGGCGCGTGCCGGAGGCGCCGGGCCGGGAGTCGTCGTGGGCGGGGATCCGGGGCGTGCGGAGTTCGACGCGGCCGCCGAGGTAGCCCCGGCCGGCCTCGGCGAGGGCGCGCTGTGCCGTGCGCCGGACCGTGGTGGCGAGGCCGGTGCCGTCGTGGGAGACGGCCACGGTGATGCCGGGGGTCTCGCGTACGGAGAAGCAGGCGTGGACGCTGTGGTCCCCGGCGCGCCGCCGGTGCGCGGTCACGGTGTCGCTCCCGCCGGGTCGGCGGCGCCCCGGGAGGGGACGGCCGCGGTGGCGGCGGGGTGGTCTTCGGGCCACCAGAGGTCCTCCGGGTCCAGGGCGGCGACGGCGTACTTGCCCAAGGCGCTGACGAGCAGCCGGAGTTCCAGGGCGATGCTGTCGGCGAGGCGCTCCAGGCCGTGTTCGGGGTCCTCGTCGACGGCCACCAGGGCCGCCCGGCCGAGGCCGACGGCGGTGGCGCCCAGGGCCAGGGCGCGCACGGCGCGGCCACCCTCCCACATGCCTCCGGTGGCGAGGAGGCAGCCGTCGGGACGGCCGATGCGGCGCAGGCACGCGGCGAGGGGCAGGCCGACGTGGTCGAGGAAGACCGAGGGGGCCCAGCCGGTACCGCCCTCCGCCCCGTCGACGGTGACCGCGTCCGCGCCGGCGGACCAGGCGGTGCGAGCGGCGTGGGCGATGTCGCGGCCCGGGTGGAACTTCACCCAGGTGCGGGCCTTGGGGAAGTTGTTCCGCATGAACCGCAGCTGCTGGCGGAGGATCTCGTCGGTGAAGGTCCCGGGGGTGGCGCACCGCACCTGGCGCTCGCCGTCCGGGTCGAGGACCTCGCGGACGGTGAAGCGGCGGGCGAGCAGCTCGGCCTCGGCGCGGTCGACGACGGTCATGCCGCCGAGGCCGGGTTTGGCGCCCTGGCCGGTCTTCAGCTCGAAGGCGAGCCGTCCGCTCTCCAGGAGCGGCCGGAAGGCGGGATCGCTGTAGAGGAGGTTCCAGACCTCGGAGTCGGCGTCCTCGGTGGACTGCTGGACGACGACGCCGCCCGCTCCGTCGGGTGCGGCGTCGAGGTAGGCCTCGACGCGGGTGAGGAGCGCGGAGCGGGTGGCGTCGCCGGCGCGGCGGTAGCCGTGCACGGGGATCATGTTCTCCCCGATGACCATGGGGATGCCGAGTCGGGCGGCCTGCCGGCTCGCGTGGACGGCGAGGTCGCCGCTGCCGGCCCGTGTGGAGCCGAAGGCGGACAGGTAGAGGGGCAGCCGGGAGGTGAAGCCGCCGACGCGGGTGCCGAGGTCGACGTCGGTGAACTCCGGTTCCCTGGCGAGGTCGATGAGCTTCTCCAGGCGCTGCGGCATGAAGACGGGCGGGACGATGCGGGCCCGGTCGAGGTCGTCGGCGGCGACGGCCCCGGCGCCCGGTCCGTACAGCTGCCTGCCGTACGTGGCGGGGTCGGGGAAGACCTCGGCGGTGCCGTTGCGGGCGCGGGCGCGGATCGCGCGCTCCGGGAAGCCGGGGGCGGAGAGGGCGGTCACGGGGCCACCACCCCGGGGAGCTTCGGGTAGGCGCTGACCTGCCACAGGGCGTCGAGGCCGGTGAGGAAGCGGACCAGGCGCTGGAGGCCCATCCCGAATCCGGCGCTGGCCGGCATGCCCTCGCGGGCCTCCTTGAGGTACCAGGCGTACTTGGCGGGGTTCTCGCCGCTCTCCCGCATGCGGGTGACGATCGTGGCGTAGTCGGCCTCGCGCTCGCTGCCGGAGACGAGCTCGCCGTATCCGTGCGGGGCTATCAGGTCGAAGTTGCGCAGGACGCCGGGGCGTTCGGGGTCCTCCCGGTCGTAGAAGCCGCGGGAGCCCTTGGGGTAGTCGTCGACGAAGAACGGGCGGTCGCTCTGCAGGGAGAGCAGCCGTTCGCCCTCCCAGTCGATCTCGCCGTCGGGGTTCTGCGGGTGGCCGGCGGCGAGGAGGGCGGCGACGGCGTCGTCGTGGGTGCGGACGTCGTACTTGCCCGCGCGGATGTCGGCGAAGTCAGCCTCCACGCGACCGAGTTCGCCGAGGATCTCGGGGACGGCGGTCCACACGTGCTCGGTGACGTGGGTGAGCAGTCCGGCGGCGATCTCCTGCGCGTCCTCGCGGGTGCCGTCGGCGATCTCCACGTCGATCTGGTGGAACTCGACGAGGTGACGGCCGGTGGTGGCGGTCTCCTCGGGCTCGACGCGCACGTTGGGGGCGATGTAGAAGAGGCGGGGGAAGCCGCGCAGGGACGCCTGCTTGTAGAGGATGGCGCTGGTCATCAGCTTGTACGGGTGGCCGTAGTAGTCGACGTCGAGTGCCTTGGCGCCGCGGCCGCCGGGGTCGGTGACGGGACCGACGAGCGGGGGCAGCAGCTCGGTGAAGCCCTCGCCGCGCAGGAACGCGCGGGCGGCGTACAGGGCCTCCTGCTGGACGAGCATGGCGGCGCGCAGCCGGGGCGAGCGGAGGTGTTCGCCGAGCGGGGGCGGTGTGGCCGGGGCGCCGGTGGGGTGGGAGGTGTCCATGGCGGGGCTCCTGTTCGGGGTGGGACGGACGGGTCGGGGCCGTGGTGACGGGGCGGGTGCCGGGCGGTTCAGACGGTCAGCGGGGCGGCCCGGGGCCGTCCGTGGTCGTCGTCGCTGTCGCGGTGCCGGGGGCTGTCGTAGCGTCCGGCGACGTGGTGGAGGGCGGCGAGCAGTCCCGCCGAGGTGAGGGGGGTGGCGTCGGCCGCCGTGTCGGGCCGGATCGGCATCGCTCCGGTGCGGGCCCAGCGGAGGCGGCCCCCGGGGTCGACGAACCCCAGGGAACGGCCGGCGTTGTCGGGGTGGAGGCAGAAGGGCACGTCCAGGAGGCCGCGTTCGAAGGCGGCCGGCAGGGCGCGGGCCAGGTCGGGGTGGAGGCCGAGGACGGTCTCGACGAGCGTGCGGGCCTCCTCGTACACCTCGCTGTCGCCCGCCGCGCCGTCGGGTGCCGGGGGTCCGGCGAGGGCGGCGGCCGCGGCGGCCGTCTCCAGGGCGCGGACGTTCTCCTCGACGGTCGGGATGCGGTGGGCCTCCGCGGTGGTCTTGACGATGAGGCGGCCGGCGCCGGAGCGCACGGCGAGCCGGGCGGAGGCCTCCAGGAGGCGGGTGGCGCCCTGTTCGGTGCGCGGGTAGACGCCCATGTAGGTGTAGAGGACGACGTGGTGGTCGACGCCGTCCGGGAGGAACTCGGCGGCGAGCCGGTGCAGGGCGTGCAGCGCCTCCTCGTCCTGGGCCGGGTCGGTCTGCTGGGCGTAGCTGAGCGAGACGCTGCGCAGCCCGTACTGGGCGAAGAAGAGGCATTCCAGGACGCTCGTGGCCACGAGCAGGGAGGGCGGGCACAGCTGGCCGAGGAGGCAGCCTCCGAAGCTCTCCAGGTGGGGCACGGCGCCGGGGCGCGCTCCGGCGGCGAGGAGTTCGCAGGCGGCGGCCCAGGCGGTGACGGACTCCCGCAGGGGGGTGCGCCCGTAGGGCAGGCAGTAGGAGACGGGCCCGCCCTCGGTGGCGTCGAGGCCGGCCGCGGTGAGCGCCCGGACGATGGCCAGGGGGCGGGCGGAGCCGTGCCGGACCTGTACGGGGAAGTCGGCGTCGAACAGGCCGTCGAGGACGGCGCGGGTGGTGTCCGGGGAGTGCGCGGCGATCGGGTAGCCGTTGAGGCGGCTTCCCTCGGCCACGGCGGCGCGGGCGGCGGCCAGGTCGCCGACGCGGGTGTAGCTGTCGACGGTCAGGGTGCCCGCGGTGTGGGCGGTGGCACCCCGGGTCCGGGCGAGCCCGGACCGCATGCGGCCGGGGTCGCCGAAGCCCATGCGGGGCTGGACGACGAGGCGGCCTGCGGCCGTGGACGCCGCGACGAAGGCGCCGAAGTCGGGGGCCGGGGCGGTCAAGCCGGCACCTCCCTGCGGGCGCGTGCGGCGAGGAAGGCGCACAGGGCGTCCAGGTCCTCGCCGAGCACGGCGTCGCAGCCGGCCTCGGTCAGCCGTGCCACGTCCGCTTCCTGACGGTGTCCCGCGACGCCGAGCTTGCCCCCGAGCACCACGGGGAGAGCGGCCAGGGCGGGTTCCGCGCGCAGCCGGCGGACGGCGGCGAGGCCGTCGCGGTAGCCGTGGCCGTTGACACTGCTGAGCACCACCACGTCGGGCGCGTGCCGCAGGCAGCCGTCGAGCAGCAGCTCGGCGGGGACGCAGGGGCCGAGCCCGACGACCTCGTGGCCCTGTTCCTCGAGGAAGAGACGGAGGTACACGAGATTCCATGTGTGGGAATCCGATGCGGTTCCGCTCAGGAGTATCTTCATGGGTCGAGAATATGTTTCTGGGGATTCCGGAAGCGGAAGTACGACCGGCAGCAAGGACCGGCACTTTCCTTTCCGAATTCCCCGGCCGGGGGCGGCCGGCGAGGAACGCGCAAAGCGGGGGGGGGGGCGCGCGCGGCGGCGGCGCCGGCCCCCCGCCGCGGCGCGGGGGGGGGCGCGGGGCGCCAGACCGGCGGCCGCC
>NZ_JBHWFF010000001.1:264084-276320 GCF_042733785.1 Streptomyces sp. NPDC059695
GCCCGCCCCTCACACCCAGCCCGCGCGCCGCGCGCCCGCCCCCCCCCCCCCGCCCCCCCCCCCCCCCCCCGCGGGCCCCCCCCCCCCCCCCGGCGCTCGGGCCGGGGGTGTGTCAGGCGTACTGGGCGACGAGGCCGCGCGGCCGGATGTCGGTCCAGTGGGTGGTGATGTACTCCAGGGCCTCGGTGCGGTTTCCGCTGCCCCAGACGCTGGTCCAGCCCGCGGGGATCTCCGCGAAGTCGGGCCAGAGGGAGTGCTGGCCCTCGTCGTTCACGACGACGTGGAAGGTGCCCTCGGCGTTGTCGAACGGGTTGACGGACTCACTCATGACTGGCTCCTCGTTTCCTTCTTCTGGAGCGCGGAGAGTTTCTCCGCGACTATTCTTCCGATGTTTTCGAGAGGTTCCGGTTCGGCCATGTGGAGATGGCCGCATTCGAGGGTGTGATTGTCGACGACTCCCTCGGTGAAGGGAATCCAGGTGGCGGCGAGAGCACCTTCCGGTTCCCCCGGCCGGCGGGCTGTGAAGAACAGCGTGTCGGTGTCGGCGACGCCCGGCACGTGCCGGGCCATGAGGGCCGCGTGGGTCTCGGAGGCGTGGAGCACCGCCCGGAGTTCGGCGTCGGAGAACCCGGCGAGGACGGGGTCCGCGCGGCGGATGTCCTCCATCGCCCCGGGATCCGCGGGGGCGGCCGGGTCACCGTCGCCGGTCCACGCGGCGAGGTCCACGGCGTCCGCCGGGGCGGCCGTCCCGGTCCGCTCCTCGGGCGGGAGGACGGAGACGCTGCCGGGTCCGGTCTGGTGGACGTCCATCAGGGCGAGCAGTTCGACCCGCTCCCCCGCCTCGCGAAGCCGTACCGCCATCGTGTGGGCGACGAGGCCGCCGTACGACCAGCCGAGGAGCCGGTACGGGCCCCAGGGCTGGACCTGCCGGATCTGCTCCAGGTAGTCGTCGGCCATCTCCTCGACGCTGCGCGGCCGGTGGCCGGGCTCGCTCAGCGCGCGGGCCTGGAGGGCGTACAGCGGCTGGTCGTCGCCCAGGTGGGCGGCGAGGCCGGCGTACGCCCAGCCGACACCGGTGCCGGGGTGGACGCAGAACAGCGGGCGGCGGGTGCCGCGGGTGCTCAGCGGGAGGAGGACGCCCAGCGCGGCGGCCGTGCCGTCGTCGTCGGGCGAGCCGAGCAGCCCGGCCGGGGTGGGCAGACGGAACAGGTCGCGGACGGTGCGCTCGATGCCGAGGACCCCGCGGACGCGGTTGACCAGGCGGACGCCGAGCAGCGAGTGGCCGCCGAGGGCGAAGAAGTTGTCGTCGATGCCGACCCGGGGCACGTCGAGGATCTCGGCGAACAGCGCGCACAGCACCTCCTCGCGGGCGTTGCGCGGCTGCCGGCCGCCCTCCGCGGCGGCGGGGCGGTGCGGGGCGGGGAGCGCCGCGCGGTCGGGCTTCCCGTTGACGGTGAGCGGCAGGGCGTCGAGGACGACGACGGCGGACGGCACGAGGTGCTCGGGGAGCGTGGTCCGCGTGCCGGCGAGCAGTTCGGCCTCGGTGACCGTGCCGCCCGCGCGGGGGACGACGTAGCCGACGAGGGTCTTGTCGCCCGGCCGGTCCTCGCGGACCACGACCAGGGCCTGGCCGACCGAGGGGTGTGCGGCGAGGGCCCGTTCGACCTCGCCGGGCTCGATCCGTACCCCGCGCAGCTTGATCTGGCCGTCCGCCCTTCCGAGGAAACGGAGTTCGCCGGCGGCGGTCCACAGCACGCGGTCGCCCGTGCGGTACATGCGGCTGCCGTCGCCCTCGAACGGGTCGGGGACGAACCGCTCGGCGGTCAGCCCGGCCCGGCCGACGTACCCGCGCGCCACGTGGGACCCCGCGATGTAGAGCTCGCCGGGCACACCCGGCGGGACGGGCCGCAGCGCCTCGTCGAGGACGTGGCTGCGGGTGTTGTCCATCGGCCGTCCGAGGTGGAGACCGGCGCCCCGCAGGGCTCGTTCACCGGTGCCGAACCACTGGTTGTGGGAGGCGAAGGTGGTCTCGGTGGGGCCGTAGGAGTGGACGAGGACGGTGTCCGGGCAGTGGGTGAGGACCCGCTGGACGGCCGCCGGGCTCGCGACGTCGCCGCCGGTCCACACCTCGCGGAGCAGACGCAGGGTGTCCAGGCCCTCGTCGGCCATCACGTGGAAGAGGCCGACGGTGAAGTAGGCGCTGGTGACGCCGTGTTCGCGGACCGCGCGGGCGGTCTCGGCGAGGTCCGTGCCGTCGCCTCGGGTGAGGACGAGGGTGCCGCCGTTCAGGAGCGGCACCCAGATCTCGAAGACGGACGCGTCGAACCCGGTCGCCGAGTGGACGAGCATCCGGCGCGGTCCGCCGGAGCGCACGTCGCGGTCGGCCGCCAGCTCCAGCACGTTGCGGTGGGTGACGCCGACGCCCTTCGGCCGGCCCGTCGACCCGGACGTGAACATCACGTACATCAGGTCGTCCCCGGTGGCGCCGGGGTCCTCGCCGAGCGGCTCCCCGGTGCCGGGCGCGTCCACGTCCAGGACCGTGGGGACGGTGCTCGCGGTACGCGCCGCGTGCTCGGCGTCGGTCGCCACGAGGCGCACGCCCGCGTCCTCCAGCATCAGGCGGAGTCTGGCCTCCGGCAGGCGCGGGTCCAGGGGCAGGTAGGCGGCGCCGCACGCGAGGACGGCGAGGGCCGTCACGACGAGCGGCACACCGCGTTCGAGGAGGACGCCGACCGTGTCGCCGCGCCGCACCCCGGCGCCGCGGAGGCGGGCGGCCAGCGCCGAGGCGCGGGCGTCCAGCGAGGCGTAGTCGACGGTCTCCCCGTCGGCGATCAGCGCGGGTGCCCCGGGGGTTCGCACGGCGCGGCGGGCGATCAGCTCGTGGACCGTGCGCGGGGCGGCGGGGATCACGGTGGCGGTGGCGGTGGCGGTGTCGTTGTAGTCGGTGACCAGTCGGAACCGGTCGGCGGCGGTGAGCAGTCCGACGTCCCCGATCCGTACGCCGGGGTCGGTGGCCGCGGCCCGCAGGGTCTCCTCCAGGTGGGCCGCGAGCAGGGCGGCCGTCGGCGCGTCGAACAGGTCCGTGGCGTACTCCAGGCCGCCGGCCAGGCCCGCGGGCCGTCCCTCCGCGTCCCGCCGGTCGTCCAGGGCGAAGGTCAGGTCGAACTTGGTCGAGACCGTGTCGAGGAGCCCCGGTCCGCCCTCCTGGAAGAGGCTCTTCGCGGCGGACGCGCCGGGGGCGTCGCTCGTGTAGTCGTGGTGGAGCTGGACGACGATCTGGGTGAGCGGGTGGTGGGCGGTGGTGCGGGCCGGGTTGAGGTGTTCGACGACCCGGTCGAAGGGCAGCTCTTGGTGCCCGTAGGCGGCGAGGTCGGTCCGCCGGACCCGTTCGAGGAGTTCGGTGAAGGTGGGGTCGCCGGAGGTGTCGGTGCGCAGCACCAGGGTGTTGACGAAGAAGCCGACCAGGTCGCCGAGCGACTCGTCGTCGCGTCCGGCGGTCATGGTGGCGAGCGGCAGGTCGGTGCCCGCGCCGTGCCGGGTGAGGACGGCGGCCAGGGCGGCCTGCAGGACCATGAAGAGGGTGGCTCCGCCGCGCCGGGCGACGGCTTCGAGTGCCTCGTGGGTGGCGGCGTCGAGGGTGACGGGCGCCCGTCCGCCGCGGTGGGTGGCCTCCGCGGGGCGGGGGCGGGCGGAGGGCAGTTCGAGGACGGCGGGGGCGCCGGCGAGGGTCCGCTCCCAGAAGTCCAGGTGGGCCGCGGCGGCCGGACCGTCGATCAGGTCGCGCTGCCAGAGGGTGTAGTCGGCGTACTGGACGGGCAGCGGCCGCCAGCTGGGGTCACGGCCGTCGACGCGGGCCCGGTAGGCGGTCCCGAAGTCGGCGAGGAGCGGGCCGGTGGACCAGCCGTCGGCGGCGATGTGGTGCACGAGCAGGACCAGGACCTGTCCGCCGCCGTCGGCGGGGGTGACGAGCGTGGCGCGCAGGGGCGTCTCCTCGGCCAGGTCGAAGACGTGGCCGGCGGCGTCGGCGACGGCGGCCTGGAGCCCGTCGGAGGGGACGGAGCGCACGTCGAGCGGGGGACGGACGGCCGCCAGGATCTCCTGGTGGGGTTCGCCGTCGACGGTCCGGTAGCGGGTGCGGAGCACCTCGTGCCGGTCGGAGAGGTCGGTGAGGGCCTCGGCGAGGGCGCCGGCGTCGAGGGGTTCCGCCGGCCTGAGGACGAGAGGGATGTTGTAGGAGGCGCTCGGGCCTTCGAGGGTGTCGATGAACCACAGCCTGCGCTGGGCGTACGACAGGGGGACGCGTGCGGACCGGTCGGTGCGCGGCACCGGACGGGGGCGGGCGGGCTCCGGCGCGGCGTGCTCGGCGTCGGTCTCCGGGGCGGCGGAGCGGTCGGCGATGCGGCGGGCGAGGGCGTCGGGGGTGGGGGCGAGGAGCAGGTCGCGGACCTGGACGTCGGCGCCGAGACGGGCACGGATCCGGTTGGCGAGGCGGACGCCGCTCATGGAGTGGCCGCCGATGGTGAAGAAGCCCTCGTGCGGGCCGACCTGGTCGAGGCCGAGGACCTCGGCGAACAGTTCCCGCAGGGTGTCGGTGTGCGGGGCGGGCGGCTCGGTGGCGGTCCGCGCGGTGGCTTCGGCGGCGGTGTCGGCGGAGCGCTCGGCGGCGCGGGCGCGCCGTGCGTCGAGGGCCGTGCGGGTGCCGGGATCGACGAGGGCGGTGTCGTGGACCGGCGCCCCGGGGCGGTCGGCGGCGGCGAGCAGGGCGCGCTCCAGCGCGGCGAGCAGGATGCGGGCGGTGTCCTCGTCGAGGACGTCGGACGCGTACTCCAGGCCGAGCCGGAGGCCGGCCGGGGCGCCTTCCGCGTCCCGGAGCTCCTCGAAGGCGGCCGTGAGGTCGAACTTGGTGGTGGCGGGTCCCTCGCCGGCGAAGCGGCCCTCGATGGCGCCGAGGCGGAAGGGTCCGGCGTCGGGGCCCGTGGTCCGCAGGGTCAGCATCACCTGGAACAGCGGGTGGACACCGGGCGTGCGGGGCGGGTTGAGGTGCTCCACCAGGAGGTCGAAGGGGAGCCGCTGGTGGGCGAAGGCGGCGAGGTCGGTGTCCCTGACCCGGTCCAGGAGTCCGGTGAAGGCGGGGTCGCCGGAGGTGTCGGTGGGCAGCACCAGCGTGTTGACGAAGAAGCCGACCAGCTCGTCGAGGGCCTCGTCGTCGCGTCCCGCGACGGGGGTGCCGAGGACGGTGCGCTCCCCCGCGCCGGCCGCCCGCAGGGCGAGTCCGAGCGCGGCCTGCGCCACCATGAGCAGGCTGGCGTCGTGGTCCTCGGCGAGCCGGACGAGCCGTGCGTGGACGTCCGCTCCGAGGGCGGTGGTGACGAGGCCGCCGGTGTGGGCGCGGACGGCGGGCCGGGGCCGGTCCAGGGGCAGGTCGGTCGCGGCGGGCAGTCCGTCCAGGGCCGCGCTCCAGTGGGCGAGGCCCGCGGCGACGACGGACCCGGGGTCGTCGGCGTCGCCGAGGAGATCGTTCTGCCAGAGGGTGTAGTCGGCGTACTGGACGGGCAGCGGCTCCCGTTCGGGGGCGCGGCCCGCGGCGCGCGCGGCGTAGGCGTGGGCCAGGTCGGCCATCAGCGGTTCGAGGGACCAGCCGTCTCCGGCGACGTGGTGGAGCAGCACGGCCAGGGTGGCGCCCGCGCCGTCGTCCGGCAGGAACAGGGCGACGCGCAGGGGGAGTTCACGGGACAGGTCGAAGGTCTCCGCGGCGAACCGGGCGACCCGCTCGGCGCGTTCCCCCGCCGGGCACTCGACGGTGCGCAGACGGATCACGCCGGGGGCGAGGACGTGCTGGTACGGCTCGTCGTCGGGGGCCGGGAACACGGTGCGGAGCACTTCGTGCCGTTCGGCGACGTCGGCCACCGCGGCGGCGAGCGCGGCCCGGTCGGGGGCCGTCTCCAGGTCCAGCACGACCGGCATGTTGTAGGCGGCGGACGGCCCGTCCAGCTGGCCGACCAGCCACAGCCGGCGCTGGGCGTGGGAGAGGGGGACCCGGTCCTCGGCGGCCGGCGGCTCCTCGTGGACGACGGGCAGCCGGGGGTCGGCCGTGCGGAGCGCCTTGCGGTTGATCTTGCCGGAGCTGGTACGGGGCAGGGCGACGACGATCGAGACGGCGGGCACGGCGGCGGCGGGCATGCGTCCACGCACCCGGTCGCGCAGCTCCTCCGCGCCGGTGCCCCCGTCGGTCACCACGAAGGCGACGAGGCGCTTGACGCCGTCGCCGTCCTGCTGGGCGACGACGGCGGCCTCCCGGACGGCCGGATGGCCCGCGAGGACGGAGTCGACGGCGGCCGGGTCGATGCGCTGGCCGCCGATCTTCACCTCGTCGTCGAGCCGGCCATGGTACAGGATCTGGCGGTCCTCGCCGATGGTGACGAGGTCGCCCGTGCGGTAGGCGCGTTCGCCGTCGAGTGCGGTGAAGCGGCGGGCGTTCAGTTCGGGCCGGTGGAGGTAGCCGCGGGTCAGGCCGCCGCCGAGCAGCCACAGTTCGCCGTCGACGACGGCGGCGCGGACGCCGGGCAGCGGCCGCCCGATCGGGATGGGCCCGCCGTCGTGGCGGCTGAGGTCGGCCATGGTGGCCACGACGGTCGTCTCCGTGGGGCCGTAGCCGTTCAGGAGCCGGATCCGGTCGCCGACCAGGCCCCGCCACTGGGCGACCCGCTCGGGGAGGGCGGCCTCGCCGTAGATCATCACGGTGCGCAGGCCCTCGGGGAGGACGGCCGAACCGGTGGTGAGGACGTAGACGAGCTCGTGCCAGTAGGCGGCGGGCAGGTCCAGGTAGGTGACGCCGTGCCGGGCACAGCCGGCGAGGAGTTCGGCCACGTCGAGCATGTCGTCGGTGCGCAGGACGAGGGTGCCGCCGGCGCCCAGGGTCGTGAAGATCTCCTGGATGCTGGCGTCGAAGTGCAGCGGGCTGAACTGGAGGACCGCGTCGTCGGCCCCGATCCCGTACGCGGGGGTCGCACCCGCGATGAAGTGGGCGAGGGAGTCGTGGGCGACGACCACGCCGTTGGGGGTGCCGGTGGACCCGGACGTGTAGATGACGTAGGCCGCGCCCTCTCCGGCGCCCGGGCCGCCGAGCACGAGCTCCCCGTGCCGGGCGACCTCGGCGGGGGTCGGCGCCAGGTCTCCGCAGGCGTCCTTGAGGATCGCCTCGTTGCGGGCGTCGGGCGCCTGGACGTCCAGGGGCAGGTACGCGGCGCCCGTGTCGAGGACGGCGAGGAGACCGACGATCGCGTCGATCCCGCGCGGCCGGTGGAGCGCGACGAGCCGGCCGGGCCCCGCGCCCTGCGCGGTGAGTTCCCGGGCCCGCTCCCGCACGGCGGCGGCGAGCTCCGCGTAGGTCAGACGGGCGTCGGCGTGGACCAGCGCGGGGGCGTCGGGGCGGGTGCGCGTCCGGTGGGCGATCAGGTCGAGCACGGGCGGCGCGGGGGCGGGAGAGGGTCCGCCGTCGAGCAGGTCTTCCGTTCTGCTGGGGGGCATGCTGGGTTCCTCCGGTAAAGGGACGGGAGACCGGGGCGGTTCCTCTCGCCTCCGTGCCCTTCACGCTAGGCGCGCGGCGCGGGGGTCCGGGGCAGTCGACCCGGCAGCTCCCACCGGCAGCCGGGCGCGGGGGCCTGCCGGTCGCGTGCCGCCGTGGCCCCGAGGCCTCGCCGTGCGGTGCCCGTCGGGGCGACCCGCGCCCCCGTGTGGGCCCGCTGCCGCTGCCCGTGTGGGCAGGCGTCCCGCAGGGCGGGACGGGTGGGCACACGGGACGGCGCCCTTTCGCGGCGCCTCCGCGTTCCGCGCCTGGACCCGCACCACGAGGTGCTGCACCTGTCGGTGCGGGTTCAGGCACTACAGCCTCCCGCGCCGGCAGGGGCGCCGTTCCGTTGTGCCCACCCGTTCCGCCCCAGCGGAACGCCTGCCCACAACGGGCGGGGCGCCGCCCCGGGGGAGGGTGGCGCCCACAACGGCGTTGGTCAGGGGATCAGTTGCCCCGGCGGGCGCCCGCCTTCGTGCGGCGGCGGAGGGTCGGGGCGGCGGGGCGCTCGGCGCGCGGTGCGGGGGCGTCGGGCGCGGGCAGGCGCAGGGACAGCGCCGCCGCCGTCGGGTTGCGGAAGACGTCCCGCAGCGTGAGGTCCTGGCCGAACTCGGCGCGGATCCGGTTGAGGAGCCGGACCGCGAGCAGCGAGTGCCCGCCCGACTTGAAGAAGTTGTCGTCGCGGCCGATCGCGCGGCCCCCGAGGACGTCCCGGAAGACCCCGAGGAGGCGTTCCTCCCGGGCGTCCGGGGCCGGAGTGCCCGAGGCCTCGGCCGTGGCCTCGACGGGGGCGTCGCCGCCGGGCAGGGGCAGCCGGTGCACCGGGACGACGCGTGCCGGGGCCAGGTACTCGGGGAGCCGTTCCGCGGCCCAGTCGCGCAGGGCCGCCCCGTCGGCACCGCCGGGCAGGCGCGTGACGTAGGCGTACAGCCGGTCGTCGCGGACGGCGACGGCCGCTCCGGTGACGTCGGGATGCCGCCCGAGGACGTCCTCGACGTGGCCGGGCTCCACCGGGTAGCCGCCGACGGTGAGCGCGGCCACGGGCCGCAGTCGTCCGTCGGACGCGGCGAAGGCCCGGCGGCCGGTGGCGCGCAGGCCGCCGCCGGGCGCCGGCTCGTGGATCTCGCCGGGCACGCGGACCGGCGCGGGGCGCCCCCGCTCGTCGAGGACCACGTCCCGTCCGGCGGGGGCCGCCGGGCCGTACGGCGTGGTGGAGAGCGCGGTGCCGGGGTCGGCGGCGAGCGCGGCGAGCGTCTCGGTCAGCCGCCGGGCCAGGAGGGCGGCGGTGTCCGCGTCGTAGAGCGCGGTGGCGTACTCCAGCGCGCCCCGCAGGCCGGCCGGTGCGCCGTCCGCGTCGACGCGTTCGGTCAGCGCGAAGGTGAGGTCGGACTTGGCGCCCGCCGTGCTGAAGGCCATCTGGTCGCCGTCCAGGACCGACGGGGACGCGCTCGCGCCCGACGCCGCGTGCACCTGGAGCATCACCTGGACGAGGGGGGCGTGGGCGGCGGAGCGGTGCGGGCTGAGGTGCTCGACGAGCCGGTCGAAGGGGAGGTCCTGGTGGCTGTACGCGGCGAGCCCGGACTCGCGGACCCGGCGCACCAGTTCGGTGAAGTCGGGGTCGCCGGAGGTGTCGGTGCGCAGCACCAGGGTGTTGACGAAGAAGCCGACGAGCGGGTGCAGGGCGTCGTCCGCGCGGCCCGCGACGGTGGTGCCGATGGCGAGGTCGGTGCCCGCGCCGTGCCGGGTGAGGAGGGCCGCGAGGGCGGCCTGCACGACCATGAAGAGGGTGGCGCCGCTGCTCCGGGCGACGCGCAGCAGGGCCCGGTGGGTGGCGGCGTCGACGTCGAAGGCGGTGAGGGCGCCGGCGCCGTCGCTCACGGCGGGGCGCGGCCGGTCGGTGGGCAGGGCGAGGAGCGGCGGCAGCCCGTCGAGGGTGGTCCGCCAGTGGTCCAGCTGCTCGCCGGCGACGCCGTGTTCGCCGTCGAGGAGCTGGTGCTGCCAGAGGGTGTAGTCGGTGTACTGGACGGGCAGCGGCTCCCACCCGGGCGCACGGTCCTCGGCGCGGGCGCGGTAGGCGGTGTCCAGGTCGGCGATCAGGCAGCCGGTCGACCAGCCGTCGCCGGCGATGTGGTGGACGAGGAGCACCAGGGTCTGGGCACCGTCGCCGTCCGTGACGAGCCGCGCCCGGAAGGGGATCTCGTCGGCCAGGTCGAAGACGTACCCGGCGGCTTCGTCGACGGCCGCGCGCAGGGCGTCCGGGCCGTCGGCGCGGACCTCTTCGAGGACGGGCGCCGCCCCGGTCAGGACCTGCTGGTACGGCTCGCCGTCCGCGGTCCGGCAGACCGTGCGCAGCACCTCGTGCCGGTCGGCGACGTCCGCCAGGGCGGCGGCCAGGACGGCCGGTTCGAGGGGGTGGCGCAGGCGGGTGACGACGGGGATGTTGTAGGTGGCGCCGGGGCCTTCCAGCCGGTCGAGGAACCAGAGGCGGAGCTGTGCGGCGGACAGGGGGACGCGTGCGGGGCGCTGCGCGTGGGGCACGGGCCGCAGCGGGGGCCTGGCCGGTCCGTCGCTCCGCTCGCCGAGGCGGCGGAGCAGCTGCCGGGGCGTGGGGGCGAGGAAGACGTCACGGATCGCGGCCTGGAGTCCGAGGGCTCCCCGGATGCGGTTGGTGAGCTTCCCTGCGAGCAGGGAGTGCCCGCCGAGCTTGAAGAAGTTGTCGTCCGGGAGCACCTCGTCCCGGTCGAGGACTTCGGCGAACAGGCCGGTCAGGATCTCCTCGCGGGGGTCGGTCACCGCACGCGTCCCCGTTCCCCGGCCGTCGGCCGAGCCGGCGCGCTCGCGCTCGGCGTGGGCCCGGGCCGCGGCGAGGGCGTCGTGTCGTCGGTCGAGTCCCCGGCGCTCCTCGTCGGTGAGCAGGTCGACGACGCTCAGCGGGGTGTCTCCGGCCCGCTCGGCGAAGACCGCCAGGGCGCGGCGGAACAGGGCGAGGAGGAGCCGCGCGGTGTCCTCGTCGTAGAGGTCCGTCGCGTACTGGAGGCCGAGGAGCACTCCGCCGGGTTCGCCGCCGGTGTCGTGGGTCTCGGCGCAGTGGAAGGAGAGGTCGAACTTGGCTCCGGCGAGGTCGGCGCCGTCCGTCGATCCGGTGATGCCGCCGAGCCGGACGGCTTCGTCCTGCGCGGACCGCGCGGTCTGCGCGCTGAGCATCACCTGGAAGAAGGGGTGCCGGCCGAGGGAGCGTTCCGGGTTGAGGTCCTCGACCAGGAGGTCGAACGGCAGGTCGTCGTGGGCGAAGGCCGCCAGGTCCCCGTCCCGGACGCGCCGCACCAGTTCGTCGAGGGTGGGGTCGCCGGACAGGTCGGTGCGCAGGGCCAGGGTGTTCACGAAGAACCCGACGAGGTCGTGCAGGTCCTCCTCGGGCCGGCCGGCCACCGCGGTGCCGACGACGGTGTCCTCCCCCGCGCCCGCCGCCCGCAGGGCGAGGGCCAGGGCGGCCCGCACGACCATGAAGAACGTGACCCGGCCGCTGCGCGCGACAGCGGCCAGCGCCTGGTGGGCGAGGGCGTCGAGCTCGGCCGTCACCACGGCTCCCCGGCCGCTGGGTTCGGTGAGCCGGGGCCGGTCGGCGGGCAGCCGGGTCTCGGCCGGGATGCCGTCCAGGGCCGTGCGCCAGTAGGCGGTCTGGGCCTCGCGGATGCCGTGTTCGCCGTCGAGGAGTTCGCGCTGCCAGAGGGTGTAGTCGGCGTACTGGACGGGCAGCGGCTCCCACTCCGGCGCACGGCCCTCGGCGCGGGCGCGGTAGGCGCGGTCCAGGTCGCCGAGCAGGGAGCCCACCGACCAGCCGTCCGTCGCGATGTGGTGCACCGAGAGGACGAGGACCGCCGTGCCGTCGGCGACCGCGAAGAGCCGCACCCGGAGGGGAAGTTCGCGGGTCACGTCCAGGGGGATCCGGGCGAAGTCGGTCGCCCGTGCCTGTGCCTCGCCGGGCGTGGCACACGCCTCGACCTCGACGCGCACCTCCGCCGCCTCGACGACACGCTGGTGCGGCTCCCCGTCCCGTACGGGGTAGACCGTCCGCAGCGTCTCGTGACGGAGCGTCACATCCCGTACGGCCGCCTCCAGGACGGCCGCGTCGGGCTGGGCCTCCAGGCGGAGCACCATGGGGGCGTTGTAGGCCGCGGAGGCTCCTTCGAGCCGGCCGAGGAACCAGAGCCTGCGCTGGGCGTACGAGAGGGGCAGCGGGTCGGGGCGGTGCGTGCCCGGCACCGGCCGCAGGGCCGGGCGGGGGGGCGCGTCGCTCCGCTCGTCGAGGCGGCGGAGCAGCTGCCGGGGCGTGGGGGCGAGGAAGACGTCACGGATCGCGGCCTGCAGTCCGAGGGCTCCCCGGATGCGGTTGGTGAGCTTCCCGGCGAGCAGGGAGTGCCCGCCGAGCTTGAAGAAGTTGTCGTCGGGGCGTGCGTCGTCCCGGTCCAGGATCTCCGCGAACAGGCCGGTCAGGATCTCCTCGCGGGGGTCGGTCACGGAGCGGGACCCGGCGCGTTCGTCCCGGAGCGCCTCCTCCCGGGCGGCGGTGCGGGTCCGTGCGGCCCCGGCGAGCGCCTCGTGGCGGCGGGGGGGGGCCCCACCCCCCCCGCCCCCGCGGGGGCGGAGCACACCCCCGGGAGGGGCGCGC